>DATGGJ010000759.1:0-5857 GCA_035308585.1 Terriglobales bacterium | reverse complement strand
GTCTCGGTCTCCGCTTTCAGGGCCACGCACCACACCATCCCTTTCTGATAGGCCGAGTCCTCAATGGGGGAACGGGCCTCGGGCGGCTCGCCCGGCGTGGGGCCCAGCGCCAGCCAGCGCAGCAGGGCGGCCGAGGCTTCTTCGTTTCCCAGCGCAACCATGAGTTCGCGCGCCCTCGCCTTCCACTTTGCGCCGGGAACGGCCGGCTCGAGCGTTCGGCAGTGCTCCAGCAGGCCCTCCCATCCAGCGCGGGTAATGGCCTCCATGCTGGCGATTTCGTCGAATACAATCTGTGACCACGGGCCGCGTCCAGCATCGAGTTGCCTCTCGCCCTCTGCCCGCATCAGCCCGGCCAGCAGTTCCCTGATTTCCTTTGTGTGCTCTTCTACCTTGCCCGTGGGGCTGGGGGCATACTGCAAGTGGATTCGGCGCAGCTCAGTGCGCATCTCATCCGTAATCTGGTCGCGCCTCAGCACGGAGAGGAACTGCTCGAAGGGGAAATAAATTCGGGTCATGGAGAAATCCTGCCGGTATTGGCTCAGCAGCCGACGCGCCAGTTCTGTGGGCAAGGGCTTGGGCAGAGTCGTCAGGACGAGGCGAATCGCATCGGTAACGGCCTGGCAGACCTGAAACCGGCTGAACTCCTTGGCCTCGGCCCGCAACCACTCAAAGCTTCCGTTCAGAAAAGCCAGTTGCACTTCGGCGCTGGCGCGGCTGAGGGCGGTAAGCGCTGAATTGTTCGCCCGCCATTCCGAGAGCTTGCGCAGCATCTCTGCCAGCGAATTCGCCGAATACGGCCGTTCCTTGCCGCTCGCGCAGATATCCTCGTAGAGGGCGAAAGCCTGTTTTTCGGCTTCAGTCATGACCCCTTTATAGTGCCGGGTTTGCCGCGGAAAAGCTTGTTACCAACCAGATACCACAGTGCTAGTCGCCAGTTGCGGCATGAGCGGAGGTTTCCTGGGGCAGCACCGCCACGCCGTCGCGGAAGGTCACGGTTTTGCCGGAGATGGCGGGCACGCGCTCGCCGGGCACGACAATGCCGACCAGGTTCAGAGGATCGGCGGCGGAAATCGTGGTAATCTCGCCCGCCGGTTCGTTCTTGCGCATGGCGCGCAGTGATTCCACCGCCACGGGTAGAGCGAACTGCTCGCCCAGAAAGCCGCTGATGAAGCGCCCGCCGCGCACTTCACCGCGATCTTCCAGCCGGCGGAACGCCATCGCCAGCTCGCGCCACTTGGGCACAATGGCTTCGCGGGCCAGCAGGTCGCGGAAAACCACGCCATAACGGCGCAGCAGCATCCAGCAGGCAGCCTCCACCTGGCGCGTGCGCTCGGCGGCCTCACCGGGATAGAGCAGCGCCCAGCGCCCGGCGCTATGGCGCGGCCGGGTCATGCGTCCGCTGCCCTGGCCGGAGCGCCGTTTGGGATCAATCAGGGAGCGCAGGTTATCAAAGCCGTCGGCCGTAACCAGGCCCGCCGCCACCAGTTCCCACAACGCGGTTTCGATTTCCGCCTTCAATTTGTCCGTGCCGCGCACGATGTCGGTGAAGAACGAAGCTCCGCGCTGGCGCAGGAATTCCAACACCTGGCGCGCGCCATGGCTCAAACCGCGTCCGTCCTGGTGATCCGTATGGGGCGGTAACCAGTCGGCCTCTTCGCGAACATAGAACGTGATCGGGGCCACGCTGGTGGGGATTACTCGGCGCTTGCCTTCAGCGGAGTCCTCCAGGGTCGCAGGATGCGGCGAAAGCCGTCCCCAGCCCACGGCGCCGGTGAGGCAGAGCTGGTCGAGCACCTTGGGATCATAATCGGCAATGCGGCGGGCCAGCACCTGGCGCTCCCAGGCGCTGGCAGGAATCTCGAAACCTTGCAACTGCTGAAGAACTTCCAGCGTGCCGCGCTCGCCCAAGACCTGCGTACCGGAGGCAATGTGTTGCCAGCGCAGCAGCCAGCGCATGAACTGCGCCGCGGTGACCGGTTCCACCTGCTTGCGCAAGGTGCCTAGGGTGAGGCGATGTATGCGGGCCAGCAGGCGGCGTTCGCACCACTCGGTTTCGCGACCATCGAGCACTTGTGGCCCGGGTGTCCCTTCGGCAAGCTCAGGTCCGGCTCCCGCCCGCGAACGGTCTGTAAATTTCCCGCGGAGAATCGCGCCGGTGGCTTCCAGGCGCAGCAGCGCCTTGTCAATCTCGGAAGCTGGCACGCTCAGGATTTCTGCCAGCTCGCCGGCGCTGGTCGGACCCAGGTGGCCCATCCAGCCGGTGATCATCCGCAGCAGGGCATCCTCGGGAGAGGGAACTGCGCCCTCCAGTTTCGCAAGCGCAGTTTCGAACTCGGCTGCGGGATAGATTTGCGCGAAAGTCTGGGCGCGTTCGGCGCAAACCCAAAAAGCTTTGCCATCCTTCATGGCGCGCCCGGCGCGGCCGGAAGCGGCTAAATTCTCAAAGTAAATTCTCCAAAGATGTCCGCTCTCAGCCGCACTGCCGACAACGTCCTCCGGCAGCGCGATCAGCGTCTGCAGCACGTCATGCAGTTCGTCGGCGTCGCGCACATCCGGCCAGGCCTCCTCCCGCACCTGTGCGATGGCGGCGGGGTCAAGCTTGCCTACCTCCTCCAGCACCGATTCCGGCAGCAGGCGCCGCATCTGCACCGCCCGCGCCCGTCGTTCCTCCAAGGGAGCGTCATCGAGGTAGGCGTAGGGATTGGCGTTCAGAATTTCATGCGAGAACTGCGAGGGCACTGGCGTATCCACCGCCAGGCAGCGGATGCTGCCATCCTCGATGCCGCGCAGCACGGCGCGCAGGCCGTCAATATCCATGGCCTCGGTGAGCACATCCTTCATCACCTCGCGTACCAGGGGGTGGTCGGGAATCTGAATGTCGCCAACAATGTTTTCCTGGCAGGCGGCCACGTCGGGAAACACGGAGGCCATCAGGTCGTCGGAGCGCATGCGCTGAATCTGCAGCGGCAGCTTTTTGCCGCCCTGGAAGCGCAGCAGGGCCAGCGAGCGCATGGCGTCCCAGCGCCAGCGGGTACCGAAAATGGGTGAGCCGGTGAGCACCGCCTGCTCCACCACCGGCTGCACCGTTTCCGCCTGCAGAAAATTGAAAACGTCAGCCAGCGGAAAACTGTGCTGCTCGGCCAGCGCGATGTTCAGGCCGTCATCCGTGGCGGCGGCCTGCAATTCAAAATTGAAGCTGCGGCAGAAGCGCTTGCGCAGCGCCAGTCCCCAGGCTTTGTTGATGCGTCCGCCGAAGGGCGCATGAATCACCAGTTGCATGCCTCCGCCTTCATCAAAAAAGCGTTCCGCGATGATGGTCTTCTGCGTGGGCACTGCCCCCAGCACGGCGCGGCCCTGGATCACGTATTCGATGGCCTGCTCGGCGCCGGAATCGTCCAGGCAGCATTCCTCTTTCAGCCAGCGCACCGCCTCCGCCACTTCCGGCTGATTCTGCGAGATGCCGATGGGAGAAGTCCTGGGCAGCATGTCGCTGATGGCCTTACGGAGTTCGGCCACGTGCTCCGAAAGCTCGCTGGTGCGTGCCGGAGCCTCTCCGCGCCAGAAGGGAACGCTGGGCGGTGCGCCATGCGCATCTTCCACCAGCACTCGCCCGGAGGCGCCCTCAATGCGGCGAATCTGCCAGGAGGTGTTGCCCAGCAGCATGATGTCGCCCTTGTTGCTCTCCACCGCGAAATCCTCATCCACGGTGCCGACCACAGTTCCCTCAGGCTCGGCCACCACGGTGTACAGCGCGTTCTCAGGAATCGCGCCGCCGCTGGTGATGGCCGCGAGCCGCGCTCCGCGCCGCGCCCGCAGCCGCCCGTGCACGCGATCGCGGAACAGGTAAGCGCCATAGCGCCCACGGCGGGCGGCGATACCCTCGGAGAGCATGGTCAGAATTTCCTCAAACTGCGCCCGCCCCAGCTCGCGGTAGGGATAGGCGCGGCGTACCAGTTCGAAAAGTTCATCTTCCTGCCAGCCGCTGTCATCCGTGGCGGAAGGACCATTTGTAGCGCCGGCATCTCGCCGGCTGTCGGCCGGGCGTCCCGCCCGCCCCCCGTCATGATCGCCCGCAGCACACATGGCCACGATTTGCTGCGCCGGAATGTCGAGCGGAGCCTCCGGAATGATGAGCTGATCCAGGTCGCCGCAGCGAATGGCGCGCACCAGCGCGGCGCATTCCATGAGCTCGTCACGGGTCGTCGCGAAGATGCGGCCCTTGGGCACAGCCCCGCGCCAGTGCCCGGCGCGGCCAATGCGCTGCAGCGTGACCGCGATGGAACGCGGCGAGCTGATGTGGCACACCAGGTCCACAAAGCCGATATCAATCCCCAGCTCCAGCGAGGCCGTGGCCACCAGAACGCGCACCTCGCCGCTCTTCAATTTCTTTTCCGCCGCCAGGCGCAGTTTCCGCGCCAGGCTGCCATGGTGCGCGGCTACCGCGTCTTCACCCAGGCGCTCGCCCAGCTGATGGGCCACGCGCTCCGCCAGCCGCCGCGTGTTCACAAAAACCAGGGTGGAGCGATGCTGCCGCACCAGCTCGCAGATGCGGTCATAAATCTCATCCCACATCTCGTTGGAGGCGACCGGGCCCAGAGGGCTGGCCGGAACCTCCACCGCGAGATCAAGCTGGCGTTTGTGTCCGATATTGATGATGGCGGGTGCGGGCCTCCCGGCGCCGGTGAGAAATTCCGCCACTTGCTCGATGGGCTTCTGTGTGGCCGAAAGACCGATGCGCACCGGCGGCCGAGGGGTCAGCGCTTCCAGCCGCTCCAGGGAAAGCGCCAGGTGCGCGCCGCGCTTGTCGTCGGCCACGGCGTGGATTTCGTCCACAATTACAGTTTCCACGTCGCGCAGGATGGCGCGGCTTTTTTCCGCGGTTAGCAGGATGTAGAACGACTCCGGCGTAGTGACCAGGATGTGCGGCGGACGCTTGAGCATGGCTCGGCGCTCGTGCATCAGCGTGTCGCCGGTGCGCACCGCGGTGCGGATTTCGGGCATTAGCAGGCCGCGCGCTCCGGCCCGCTGCAAAATTTCGCCCAGCGGAATTTCCAGGTTTTTCTGGATGTCGTTGCCCAGCGCCTTAAGAGGCGAGATGTAGAGAACTTCGGTGCGGTCCTGCAGGTCGCCGGCCAGCGCCTTGCGTACCAGGCGGTCAATGCAGGCAAGAAAGGCGGCAAACGTCTTTCCCGAGCCGGTAGGCGCCGAAATCAGTGTGGTGTCTCCCGCCAGAATGTGCGGCCAGCCCTGTTCCTGGGGCTCGGTGGGCGTGGCGAAGCGCTCTACGAACCACTCGCGCACCAGCGGGTGCGCCCAGTCCAGTCCGGCGGGGGGAACAGCGGGCATCCTAATATTGTAGCACACGGCTTTCGCTAATTGTTCGCCTGAAGAGCAGCCATTAGCAATTAGTCATTAGCATTTAGCCCGGCGGCGTTCGGCTCCCGAACAACGCACCCCAGCCTTGCGGGAGCAATCTCGCTTTGCCTCGCAGGAGAAGTTCAGGGGCCAAATGTTAATTGCCAATTGCTAATTGCTAAAATTCAACAATGCCGCTGCAGCCCCTCAAAGACATCGTCCGCTGCCCGCAGTGCGGGGGCAGCGACATCATTTACTCCTGCGAACCGAAATGCTGCTTTAACCACGTTTGTGCCGACTGCCGCAGCACCTTCGAGCTGAATACCCAGAAAACCGGCCGCTTTGACCACGAAACCGCAATCGCCGCGGAAGAGCCGCAATCTGGCGAGCCCACTACCGGCTGCGCCAGTTGCGAGAGCCTGAAGGTTGTGGTGCTGAGCAGCAGCAACGGCGAAACTTTGCTGCTGTGCGGTAATTGCCGGGCTGTATCGAAGTTGGTGGT
>DATGGJ010000758.1:0-1524 GCA_035308585.1 Terriglobales bacterium | reverse complement strand
TTGGTGGCGGGGAGAAAGCGCGTGCCTAGTCCAGCGGCGGGAAAAACGGCTTTGCGAACGCGTTTTTTCATGGCTTTTACAGCACCGGCGAATCGTTGCCCAGCATGGCTTTGCGAATTATCTTTACCGGCACCCCGCCCTGCCGCATGAACTGGTCGTGAAATTCCTGCAGGCTGAAGCTTGTGCCCTTCGTCCTCTTGTAGTCCTCGCGCAGCTTCATGATCTCCAGCTTGCCCAGGGTGTAAACCAGGTAAGTGGGATCGGAGGTGCCGCGCTTGGTTTCCATTTCGGCCACGGCATGGGTTTGGAAACCCTCTTTGACGAAGAAGTCCACAGCCTGGTCGAAAGTCATTTTTCCGGTGTGCATTTCGATGCCGACGATGTAGCGGGCATCGCGCAACAAGGCGTCCTGCAGTTGCCCCAGGCGCAGTTGCAGGAAGGCGGTGTCCTTGTCCAGGGGCACGCCCGGGGTGCGCCCGTAACCTTCATCCAGCATCATCTGCTCGCAGTAGTGAGCCCAGCCTTCGGCGTTGGAATTGCTATACATCAGCTTGCGCACTTTGGAGGGCGCTTGCTGCACCCAGAGAAACTGGGTGTAGTGTCCGGGATAGACCTCGTGCACGGCGGTGCTGATGATAGTGCCGCGGTTGAAACTCTCCATGAATTCCTGGCGGCGCTGCTCCGGCCAGGAGGGCTCGGGCAGGGTGACGTTGAAGTACGCCTCCTTGGCCTTGGCCTCGTAGGCGCCGGGAGTATCCATGGAGGCGGAGGTCAGGGCGCGGGCAAAAGGCGGAGTCTCTTCCACGATGGGCAGCACCGGGGAAGGAATGGTGACGATGTGGTGGACTGTGATGTAGGACTTCAGACCGCCCAACACGCCGCGAAAAGTATCCAGCAACTGACCGGATGGGGGATGGTCCTTCTGCATCTGCTGCATGATCTGCTGCGGAGTGCGCTTAGGGTCTATCCTGGCGGCTGTCTCTTTGAGCGCCTGCTGGTTGCGATGCAGGTCAGCCATGCCGATTTCCAGCAGATGGTCCAGCGGGATATCCACCATCTCGTCATACAGCAGCTTCTTGCGGTAGTTCTCCGGGCCGATGCGGAAATCGCCATGCGAGACCGGCAGTAGGTCCTCTTTCAGAAAGTTCTCGTACATCCGCAGCGCGGTAATTACCGCCTGGTTGGTGGCGCGGAACTCGCTGAGCAGTTGCGGGTCTTTCACTTCAGAAAATGCCGCCGGCACGTCCGTCTGGAAGAAGCCGACGATGCCTGGCACCTGCTCCAGCGCCACTTCGGTGTAAACCCGGGGAGGATTTTTCAGGTTATGCCGCCCGGCCTCTAATACCTGGGGCATCTGCCGCTCGCGGGCCACCAGCGCGCGCAGACGTTCCGCCTGCGGGGCATAGTTGAGGCTCATGATGGTGAAGGCGCTGGCGCTGATGAAGCTGGAGTACAGGTCCGGGTCCTTCTCCCACATGCGGATGTTTTCCAGGTCGAGCAACTGCCCGGCGATGCTGCTGCGCA
>DATGGJ010000757.1:0-11463 GCA_035308585.1 Terriglobales bacterium | reverse complement strand
GTTGTGGGCTACACCGGCGGCAGCCTGGCCAATCCCACTTATCATGACGTCTGCACCGACCGCACCGGACATGCTGAGGCCCTCGAGGTAACCTTCGATCCGGCCAGAATTTCCTATGACCAGCTGCTGGATCATTTCTGGCAGATGCACGATCCCACCACTCCCAACCGCCAGGGTCCAGACTTCGGAACCCAGTACCGCTCGGCCATCTTCTTCCACTCTCCGGAGCAGGAAAAACTGGCGCGCGCCTCCCGGGAGCGCTGGCAGTCACGCTTCTCTCAGCCCATTGTCACGGAAATTGTGCCCGCGACTACGTTTTACCGCGCGGAGGACTATCACCAGCGCTATCTCGAGAAAAAGGGCCTGAGCAGCTGCCATTTATGATCTTCTTTTCCGGTGGTCTCCGGTTTCTAAGGCCCTGATTTCACTTTGCTTGCTCTTCGGTAATCGCCTGCTCCCCCCGCTGGTAACCTCTGCGCCGAATTCCGCCACGGTGTTGGACGAACGTAATGTTTACCTTCCCGGTGCGCGAGCCCATAGTTAGCCGCGTGGGCAGCGAACGGGCTCCGTTCCCTGGCCGCTTTACAGGAGGAACGACGCGATGCAAACGATGTTTGGCCTGGAAGTATTATTTGCCAGCGTGGTCTGCATGACCACAGCCCTGACCTTCGTGGAAGTTCGGCGGCTGCGCAAAAAGCTGAAGTAGAGCTGGCAATTGTGCCGGCGGCGCTTCTCCCCGTTCGGGGCAGGCTGCCCAGGACCCACCGCCTGCGACGCGTTTTATAAACCTCCCCCCTTTTAATTTGCACGGAGGAAAACAATGGTCGATCTGGTACGCAGAATGTGGTCAAACGATGAAGGTCAGGACATCGCGGAGTACGCGGTGATGCTGGCCGTCATTCTGGTAATCGTAGTTGGCACCATCCGGCTGATCGGAACGCAGGCCAACAACGTGTTCTCGGAGACAGCGAGCGCCATCGGCCAATAATCCGAGCCAGGGCTTGATTTCTCCCGCAAACGCACCAACGGGCAACACACACCCTCGCCGGGGAGCGTTGCCCGTTTGGTTTTTGCCTACTTTTTTCCCGCCGGCACCAGGGCCTGACGCAGGTCGCGCCCGGTCATATCCTTCGGCTGGTCAATCCCCAACAGGGCCAGGATGGTGGGCGAAATATCCCGCAGCGAGCCATCGGGGCGCAGGCTGAAGTTCTTGTCTTCGCCGCTGACCACGATCAAAGGGACGGGGTTGGTGGTGTGGGCGGTGTGCGGTCCGCCGGTGACTGGGTCAATCATCAGCTCGGCATTGCCGTGGTCGGCGGTGATAATCATGGCTCCTCCCCGCTTCCGCACTGCGCGCTCAATCTCCGCCAGGCAGGCATCCACTGTCTCTACCGCCTTCACCGTGGGCTCAATCTGGCCGGAGTGTCCCACCATGTCGGCATTGGCGAAGTTCACGATGATGACGTCGAAAGCGCCCTTCTCCACCGCCTTCACAACCTCAGCAGCGATGCCCTGGGCGCTCATCTCCGGTTTCAAGTCGTAGGTGGCCACTTTGGGTGAGGGCACGAGCACGCGCTCCTCTCCGGCGAAGGGCTGTTCCACGCCGCCATTGAAGAAATACGTGACGTGGGCGTACTTCTCCGTTTCCGCCACCCGCAGGTTGCGCAGCTTGAGGTTGGCCATTACGTTGGCCAGAATGTTGTTCAACGATTCCGGCGGAACCACCACCGGAAGCGCGAACTGCTTGTCATAGCGCGTCATGCAGACGTAGTGGAGGTTCTTGGGCACGCGCTCGCGGGGAATTTCCGCATCCAGGCCGGCGGCGTCAGGCAGGTCGCTCCCGCCCTGCGCATTCAGGCCGCTGTTGCGCGCCAGCGCCCGCGTGATCTGCCGCGCCCGGTCGGCGCGGAAATTGAAGCAGATGCACGCATCCTCATCGCGAATGGTGGCCAGCGGCTCGCCCCGATTGTCCGTGCATACAAAGGGCACAATAAATTCGTCGGTCACACCTTTGTTGTAGGATTCCTTCACGCCCTGCACCGCGTCCACATAGCGGGCGGCGTCGCCGTCGCCCTGTACCATCACGTTAAACGCCTTGGCGATGCGCGGCCAGCGCCGATCGCGGTCCATGGCGTAGTAGCGCCCGCTCACGCTGGCAATTTTGCCCGAGCTGTACTCGCGCATTTTCTGCTGCAGTTGTTCCAGATACCCGGCGCCGCTGGTGGGCAGGGTGTCGCGCCCATCCATGAAGGCGTGCACAAACACCCGGTCCACGCCATTCTGCTTGGCCATTTTCAGAAGCGCATAAAGATGGTTCTGTTGCGAGTGAACGCCGCCGTCAGAAACCAGGCCGAAGAGGTGCAGCCGTCGCCCGCCGCTGCGCGCGTGCTTCATGGCTGCCAGCAGCGTCGGGTCGGAAAAGAAATCCCCGTTCTGGATCATCAGGTCCAGGCGGGTGATGTCCATGTGCACGATGCGCCCGGCGCCGATGTTGAGGTGGCCGACCTCGCTGTTGCCCATTTGACCTTCGGGCAGCCCAACATAGGGTCCACTGGTATGAATGAGTGTGTTGGGATACTCGCGCAGTAGACGGTCATACGTGGGCTTGCGCGCCAGGGCGATGGCGTTGGCCCTGGTTTCCGCGCGGTAGCCCCAGCCATCGAGGATGACGAGGATCAGAGGTTTCGGTCTATTCGGCATTCGTATTCACCACAAAAACCATTCACCACAGAGGACACAGAGGTCACAGAGAAAAGTTTTGCCAATATCGTCGTTGAGAATTCTGTTTTAACGGATGAAATTAAGGAGAGTTGCAACCAACTGATCAACCTCTAAAGACGCGTTTGTCGTGGAGTCGATAAGATGACCACCCTCCACGCGGAACGCACGAATTCCCGGCGAAGCGTTGTCCTTTTCGTAATGAATGTAGATCAGGGGGGCTGGACCGGTAAAACTCAAAACAACTTTTCTCAGGATAGGCTTGTTGCGTCGTGCCGTGAGTTGTCCATCAATCTCGGA
The DNA here is from genome assembly GCA_035308585.1 of Terriglobales bacterium. Classification (GTDB taxonomy): domain Bacteria; phylum Acidobacteriota; class Terriglobia; order Terriglobales; family Acidobacteriaceae; genus JAICWP01. Next base: position 8,445 of record DATGGJ010000757.1, on the reverse strand, counting down.
CAATTCGATATCTGACATCGAGCTTGATTCGTTGATCTTATCCCCGAGAGACTCCTTGAGCCGAGTCCACAGTTGCTGTTCCTCCATTGTATGTTCGCCCAGCATATTACGCCTCCTGCTTTGCCTAGCCTTATCGTGGTACCGGTGGGTTCAGCCCTGGTTAACGTGAACGTTATCGTGTCAAACAACTTCCGTTTCCTTCTTCCTCGGTGCCCTCTGTGTCCTCTGTGGTTAAAAAACTACGCCCGCGCCTTCCCCGCTGCCTCGCCGTGATAGTTCAGCGCCTTCAATCCCAGGAATCGCGCGCCGTCGCCCAGCTCTTCCTCAATGCGCAGCAGCTGGTTGTACTTGGCGATGCGGTCGGTGCGCGAGGCCGACCCCGTCTTGATCTGGCCCGCGGCCGTGGCCACGGCGAAATCGGCAATGAACGTATCTTCGGTCTCCCCCGAGCGATGCGAAATTACCGCCGTGTAGCCATTGCGCCGCGCCAAGTCAATGGCATCCAGAGTTTCGCTGACGGTGCCGATCTGGTTGACCTTGATGAGAATGGAATTGCCTACCTTCTGTTCGATTCCCTGCCGCAGCCGTTTGACGTTGGTCACGAACAAGTCATCGCCCACCAGCTGAATGCGCGCGCCCAGCTCCCGGGTCAGCATCTGCCAGCCCTTCCAGTCATCTTCGGCCAGCCCGTCCTCCAGCGATACGATGGGATACTGCCGGACCCACTCGCTCCAGTAGCGCACCATCTCTTCCGAGCTCTTGGCCGACTTGTCTGATTTTTTGAATACGTACTTGCCGTCCTGGTAGAGCTCGCTGGCGGCGGGATCGAGCGCGATGGCCACCTGCGTGCCCGGCTTATAACCCGCAGCGCTGATGGCCTCCAGCACCACTTCAATGGCCTCCACATTCGATTTCACCGAAGGCGCAAACCCGCCTTCATCCCCGACCGCCGTGTTATAGCCGCGCTTCTTCAACACCCCCTTTAAGGTGTGAAACACCTCCACGCCCCAGCGCAGCGCCTCAGAAAAGGAGGTTGCGCCCACCGGCATAGCCATAAATTCCTGGAAGTCCACATTGTTATCGGCATGCGCGCCGCCGTTCAGGATGTTCATCATAGGCACGGGCAAAAGGTTGGCGCCCAGCCCGCCCAGATAGCGATAGAGCGGCAACTGGTGAGCGCTGGCCGCGGCCCGTGCCGCCGCCATGGAGACCGCCAGCAGCGCGTTGGCGCCCAGGCGCGACTTGTTCTCGGTGCCGTCCAGTTCGACCATCTTCTGGTCGAGAGCGCGCTGGCCGGCGGCGTCCATTCCGCCCAGGGCATCGGCGAGCTCGCCATTCACGTTCTCCACCGCTTTAAGCACGCCCTTGCCCAGGAAGCGCTTCTTATCGCCATCGCGCAGTTCCACCGCTTCGTGCTCGCCGGTAGAAGCGCCACTGGGAACCGCCGCCCGCCCTTTCGCCCCTCCTTCAAGCTTCACTTCAGCTTCCACCGTGGGATTGCCGCGTGAATCCAGGATTTCGCGCGCATGAACTTGCTGGATTTTCGTCATGATTGCCTCGCAGAGTTGCTTCGCCAACTTTCAGGATAATGAATACAGGTAGAGACGTGCTTGCCAGGTCTCCTAAAGGGCTCAACACCGAACCCAAAATTATATCAACCGCATTATCAAAGCCAGTGGAGCACAGGCGCCCTCGCCCCCGACTGGGACCTGGGTACTGCTTTGGTTATTGTTCGTCAACTAAACCGTGTTCTAGAGTCCAGAGGAGATGAAGGAAAGAACGGAGACCCTTGCCGTTGGCGAGCACGCACCCGATTTCACGCTGCCTGCCGCCAATCGCCAGGGAAGTTTTTCTGCGTCGGAGGCGTGGCAGCGCGGCCCGCTGATTCTGGAATTTCTGCGCGGCACCTGGTGACCAAACTGCGTCAAGCGCATGGCTCAGTTTGAGCCGCTTAAAGACCAGATTGCGGGCGCGGGAGCCGGCTTGCTCTACATTGCCGCGGAAAATCGGAGAGGATTCTTCAAGCCGGCGAAATACCTGGAGGAGCATCCGGTCTCCTTTCCTTTTCTGCTCGATGAAGACCGGAGTGTGACCAAGGCATACGGCTTGTATCACCGCATCGGCATGGATGCTTTCAACATCGCGCATCCCGCTACCCTGGTCCTCGACCGCGGCGGCGTGATCCGCTTCATCTACCGCGGCGACGGCCAGGCCGACCGCGCCCCGCTGGAACAGGTTCTCGATGCGTTGGGGAAAGCCCAACCAAGAGGTTAGCCAAAACAAGTTTTCGACATGTGATTACCACCAACCAGGCACTCACAAAAGGGAGGAACTGATGAAAAAGAGAATGGCACTTCTGCTCGCCACTGCCCTGTTATCGCTGCCCGCGATGGCGCAATCCGCGCTCTCTCCCGGCACCCCCGTTTACATCAAGCTGCAAAGCACGCTGGCCACTTTCATGAATAAGTCCGGCGACCAGTTCTGGGGCACAGTGACCCAACCGGTGATGGAATCGGGCAAAATCGTAATTCCCACCGGCTCCACCGTGGTGGGACATATCACTAAGATCAGTGAGCCACGCCGCATCACCGGCAAAGCCACCATCGGACTGCATCCCGATTCTGTCACTCTGCCCAACGGCGCCAAGTATTCGCTCAGCGCCGTGCTGGTGGACACCAGCCTGCGCGACGGCTCTGATGTCAACGAGGAAGGCCAGTTCAAGGGCAGCGGACATGACCGCCACGACACCCGTGAAACCGCCATCGGCGGCGGCGCCGGGCTGGTGATGGGCGCGCTGCTGGGCGGCGCTGAAGGCGGCCTCATCGGCGCCGGCGTAGGCGCGGGCGCGACTATGGCTCACTGGCTCTATAAGCGGCGTTCGGCCACGCTCGCGGCCGGCACGGTTCTAATTTTTGAAGTCAGCAGGCCCACGGTGGTGGGCGGCAGCCCCGGCACCAGCGGCGCAGAATGATGATCGTCGGGAGTCAGCAACACCTCTAAATCTTTGATGTTGCTGACTTCTGACTCCCGCTTTATTGCGCGAAGGCAAACGCCGCAAGTTCGGGTTCGCTCAGCAGGTGCAGTTCAATCCAGCCTTCCAATGGCAAGCCATCCAGGGGCAAGCGATCGCGCCACAGGCTGAAGCGCACCCGCAACTTGCCGGCGGGTTTTGCTCCTCCAACCCTCACCGGCGTCACCCACTGCGGTACCAGCCATCGCAGGGGTAGCTTGAATTCAAAATTCTTGCGCAGCACCAGTGTTGCCTCACCTCTCTCCTGCTTGGAACCTGCCGCCTCCTGGTCCGTGGCCGTGTCCTGCAAGCGCCATGCCGAAATCGCACCCTCTTCACAAGCAGCCTCCAATGACAGGGTGCGGGCCGGCTGTTTACTTTTCTCCGTCCACACTTCCAGGTTCACCAGCAGGTCGCAACGTTCTTTGGGGGGCGCGTCCACAAAGTCCATGCGCCCATACAGGAACTGCTCGTCAATTCCGGCATACACCGCATCCAGCACGAATTGCTTGCCGTGCATGGAGCCCGACCGCCGGTCCGCCGTGTACATGGCCGCTCCGATCCAGCTGAAGTAGCGCACCAGATCGCCTTCCACCCGGGGATGAATGTAAGCGGTCTGCGGCACGTAAACCGGCCGGGCCACGTCGGCGTAGATGGGATGGGCCAGGTGCTCCGGGGGCGCCGCTCCCAGCGCCTGGTAGACGTTGGCCAGGTGTTTGCGGTAAAGCTCGTCGAAATCGCGGTCGTTCACCGAGTGATGTTCCGGCCCGTACCACCAGTTCCAGTCGCTGCCTTCCGCTATCAGCAGCTCCTGGTAGGCAAGCTCGCGTTTGGCGGCGTCCACCCGTGCCCCATGTTCCATGAAAAAATTGTGGGCGGCGCTAAGGTAGTCCCAGCTGCGGTTATCCTCCGGCGCTCCAATCCAGATGTTGAAGTTGGCGTTAATCCACGAGCCTGGAACCAGCGATTCCAGTTCCCCGAACTCCTCCTGCCGGGCAATGGCTTCGGAAGCGGTGACGGCCTCCAGTTCCTCATCCTTCTGCAGCGCGGCGTAAAAGCGGCGCAGAAACTCGCGGCCGGATTGCGGATAGTACTCCCACGCGTTTTCACCATCCAGGATGATGGGAACTACCGCATCTTTTCCCTGGGCCAAAATGGGTTTGGATGATTCCTTGATGTTCCTGATTAAATGCTCCGCCGCTTCCCTGGCGGGCATGCCGGAGTACACAAACCCGATCAGGTCCGACAGAGTGTGGTCGCGGAAGAACAGGTGCATCCGCGTCTGCTCTTTTTCAAAGCGGTAAATGGTGTAAAGCTTCTCCGCCCCGCTTTGCGGCAAGCGGCCGCTGCCGTCGCGGAGGAAGTTGAAATCGAGGGACCGGCCCAGCACCCCCTCATCGGTGGCCATCCACTCCACACCCTGTTCCTGCGCCAGGGCCAGGGCCTGCTCGGAAACGCTTCCCTCGGAAGGCCAGACACCGCGCGGCCGGCTGCCGAAGACACGCTCGTGCAACTCCAGCCCCCGCCGCAATTGCTCTTTTGCGTCCTCCGGGTGCTGGAACCGGGCCTGCGGCAACGGCCTTCCCGGACTGGATACCCCGCCCACATCGGTATCGCAAAGCAGCGGCAGAATGGGGTGGTAGTAGGGCGAGGTGGAGAGCTCAACCACGCCGCTACGCGCCGCTGCCACGTATTCCGGCAGTACGCGTTGCAGCAGCTTGCCTTCCTGCGCGATCACGAATTCCTGCTCTTCCCGGGTGTAATCGTGGCCCTTGCGGACCAGGGCGGCAATTTCCGGCTCCTGCAGGAAAAATTCGTCGAACCACGCCAGCTGCGACAACACCTGCAGGTCGGTGTAGTCCCGGTTCTGAAAGAAGCGCTCCGCCCGCGCCGGAATCTCGCCGGCTCCGTGGTAGCGCTCCCACAGCTCGCGATACCGTGGATAGCGGCCGATCACGTGCACCGGGTTGGCCTGGAACAGATATTGCAGTGCCTGCCTCCGCTCCTCGGGGTTGAGCTCGCCAACCGGTTTGGAGGCCAGTTCCAGGAGGGGATCTCTTGCCGTCCCCGTGGCATACTCCTGGATCTGCGCCACCAGCGACGGCACCAGGTTGAAGGTCTGGTGTACCCCGGGAAACTCCTCCGCCACCCGCACCATGCCGTAGTAGTCCTTCAACGCGTGCAGCCGCACCCAGGGCAGGCGGTATTCGCCTGTCACCAGGTCTTTGTAATACGGCTGATGCATGTGCCAGAGCAGAACTACGCGGATAACAGGCATGACAAGATGTTGCTGGCTCCCGGGGGAAATAAAAGTCTAGCACGGCACTTGCGCTCAAGCGGCGGCGCCGCCGGCACCAAGGTCTACGGCCGGGTATTTACCGGTTGGAGAACTGAGAATCGGAACCGAGAACTGCCCTGCCCACGCGTGCTAGACTTCCTCTGCGAACTCTTGCACGTTCTCCCTAGCGCCGCATGAGGATTTTCACGCGCTACATTCTGCGGGAAGTGCTCTCCCACGCCCTGATCGGCGCGGCCGTCTTTACCTTTGTCATTTTCCTGCGCGACCTGGAAAAAATTCTGGAGCTGGTGGTGCGAGCCAGCGCTCCCCTGCCCAGCGTGGCGGAGCTGTTCTTTTTCACTGTCCCAACCGCCCTGACCATCACCATTCCCATGGGCGTTCTGGTGGGCATTCTGATCGGGCTCAGCCGCCTGGCTGCCGACAGTGAAGTCACCGCCATGCGCGCCAGCGGCATCGGCGTTGCCACCTTCGTCCGCATCATTTCTATTTTCGTCTTGGCCGCCTGGATGCTGGCCATGGTCAACAACGTTTATTGGGCGCCGCGCTCGGCCGCCGCCCTCGACCGCCTCCAGGACAAGCTCAAAACTTCGCAAGTCTCCTTTGAAATTCAGCCCCGCGTCTTTTACGAGGGCTTCCGCAACATCGTGCTTTACGTGCAGGACGCCACTACTACGGCCGGGTCGGCCCTGTGGCGCAATGTTTTTCTGGCTGACATCACCGATCCCTCCAATCCCAAGATCATCGTTGCCCGCCAGGGCATGGCCGTCAGCGAAGGCCCGCAGAACGTGCACCTGCACCTTATGTACGGGCAGCAGCACGAAACCGACCCCAAGAATCCGCAGAACTATTCCATTACCACCTTCAACGTCACCGATATTCCCATCCAGATGCCGCCGGAAAACCAGGGGCAGCCGACGCCTGCCACCGAGCTCACCACCAGCGCCCTGCTGCGGGAGGCGGGGCTTATCAAGAACCGCGGCATGGCGCGTTCTTACATGATCGAGTTCAACCGGCGCCTGGCCCTGCCCACCGCCTGCCTGGTGCTGGCCCTGGTGGGCATCCCGCTCGGGCTCTCCTCCAAGAAAGGAGGCAAGTCCACCGGCATCGTGCTCACCATCGCGCTGGTGTTCGTTTATTACTTCATTTCCCTGTTTGGCGTATCACTGGCCCGGCAGGGAAAACTCTCTCCTGCACTGGGAGTGTGGCTGGCCAATATTCTGTTCTTTATTGGCGGCGTAGCCTTGCTGTGGCGCGTGGACCAGATGCCCATCGAAATCGGCTCCGTGCGCGCCTGGTGGGAGCGCCTCCGCCAGCGCGTCATCAAGCGTAAGCAATCCCTGCTTCCCACCCGGACGGGCAGCAGCGCTCTGGAGCGCGTTTACTCGCGCAAACGCGTGTTCAGCGCTCGCTTCCCCCTTCTGCTCGACGACTACATCCTCAGGGAATTTGTCACCTACCTGGTGATGATCCTCACCACCTTCCTCATCCTGGTGCTGGTGTTCACCTTCTTCGAGCTGCTGAGCGACATCCTGCGCAACAAGATCCCGCTCACCATTGTGGGCGAGTACCTGCTCAACGTGGCTCCCTATCTCATCTACAAGACCACGCCCATGAGCATGCTGCTGGCCGTGCTGGTCACCCTGGGGCTGATGCAGAAGGCCAACGAGCTGACCGCCATGAAGGCCAGCGGCATCAGCATTTATCGCATCGTGGTGCCCATCCTGCTCACCGGCGTGCTTCTGGCCGGCGCCCTGTTTTTCTTCGACCAGTTCTACTTGCCCGCCGCCAACCGTCGTCAGGACGCGTTGCGCAACATCATCAAGGGCAAGCCGGCGCAGACTTATCTGCGGCCTGACCGCCGCTGGATTGTCGGCCAGCATGACACCATTTACTACTACCAGTTCTTCGACTCCGACCGCGACCAGTTCGCCCGCATTACCGCCTATGAATTCGAGCCCCGGAGTTTTCAGATCACCCGCCGTATCTATGCCGCGCGCGCCCACTGGGAAGATAGCCTGGGCAGGTGGATCTACGAGAAGGGATGGGACCGCGCCTTCCATGGCCCGGCCATCGGGTCCTACAAGAAATTCGACGTTTCTACCTTCGCCGAACTCAGCGAGCCGCCCGCTTACTTCAAGAAAGAGGTGAAGCAATCCTCGGAGATGAGCTATGAGGAGCTCACGCGCTACATCCGCGACCTGGAGCAGTCCGGCTTCGATGTGGTCCGGCTTAAAGTGCAGCTGCAGGAAAAGTTTGCCTTCCCGCTGATCACCTTCGTGATGGCCATCCTCGCCATTCCTTTTGCCCTTACCACCGCTCGCCGGGGTGCGTTGACCGGAGTGGCGGTCGCCGTAGGCATCGCCGTCGCCTATACCATTGTCTCCAGCCTGTTTGAGGCCATGGGCAATCTCAGCCAGCTTCCGCCCCTGCTGGCGGCCTGGTCGCCGGATCTGATCTTCGCGCTGGTCGGCGGCTATATGGTGCTCAAAGTCCCCACCTAGCACCGGCTAAGAAGAGCAACCAGGACTTGGCGCGCTCCGGTGCTGCAAGGAGTGAGATGGGGATTTATCATCAATCATTCCGAAATCCCACTTTCCGGGTTGCCGACCAAGCGCCCGTAGTTTATATGGGTTGTACAATTCACCCGTCCCGTATGCCAGATCGAAACCCAAGAGGCCAACTTCCATGAAACTACTTGTAATCCTCCTCACCCTGTTGTCGACAACCATCGGCGCGACGGCACAGCAACCGAACTCGCCGAAGCCGGCCGGCTCGCCCGAAGTCGAGCTACGCGCCTTTATGGCCGAACTCCGAAAAGCAAGTATCGAGGGCGACGTGGACACTATCGCGAACTCGATGACTGATGATTACGTCCAGACGGACATCAATGGCTACCGCCAGGACAAAACCACATGGCTCAACGAATATTTCAGACCGCTAGCCGATCTGATTAAGGCGGGCAAGTTTCACTGGGTAGAATTCGAGAGAACAAATCTCCAATTTCGATTCTATGGGCACTGTGCGATCGTGACCGGCGAATTACACGCAAAGGCAACCGGGGCGAGACCTGGAGCGCATGCGTGGGTACCCGATCCCAACGCGAGTTTCAGCGGGACGCTCCACTTCACACATGTTT
>DATGGJ010000756.1:0-15406 GCA_035308585.1 Terriglobales bacterium | reverse complement strand
ACGACGGCAGATCTCGCGGGCCAGAGTTTCGTCAATGCGGGTGGCATCACCGCGCTGCATGCGCTGCAGAGCCTCATACATACGGGAACGAGGGTAAACATTGAAGTAACGAGACTGCTGCAGGGAGATGGTGAGAGCCTCACGGAGGGCCTGGTCAGGAACCGGTTCATGGCCGGGATTGTCGAGATCGGCGATGAGCACCGAACTGCGAGGCTGGAGCACGGGGGGATGGAGCCAGCGGTAAAGCGGGGGCGAGCGCAACGCGACGGCGAGCGAGGCCAGGGCGAGGAGGGCGACGGCGAAACGGGGCCAGGGGCGGCGGTGTAGGGGGAGAGAGGTGAGGCGGACGCTGGTGGCGTGGGACTCGGGCTGAAGGTTGAGCAAAGCAGCCAGCAACTCGGCGGCGGAATTGAAGCGCTGGCGCGGGTCTTTGGCCAGGAGGCGGGCAACGATGGCCTGCAGTGCGGGAGGCACGTGGGAATTGAGAAGAGAGATGGAGGTGGGGTGGTGATGAAGAATGCGCTCACTGGTAGCAATGAAGGTGGCGGTGAGAAAGGGGTTTCTGCCAGCGAGAGCTTCGTAAAAAACAACACCCAGGGAGAAGAGGTCGGCGCGGCCGTCGGGAATTTCCTCGCGCAGGAGCTCAGGGGCCATGTAGGCGGGAGTGCCGGCGAGGGTGGTGAAGCGATCCATGGTAGAGCTGCGATCGGAACGGGGGAGGTGGCGGGCCAGCCCGAGGTCGAGGACCTTCACCTGACCGGCGGGGGTGAGCATGATGTTTTCCGGCTTGATATCGCCATGAATGATGCCGTGCTCATGAGCGGCCACGAGGGCCTGGGCGCATTGCACGGCGATGTCGAGGAACTGCCGCAGAGTAAGCGGGTGGCGCAGACGCTGGCGCAAGGTTTCGCCCTCGACGTATTCCATGACCAGAAGGATGTCCTGGCCCTGTTCGAGAACGTCATAGATAGCGGCGATATGAGAATCGTTGAGGCGGGAGGTGCGCTCGGCCTCCTGGAGGAAGCGGTGGCGGGAGGCAGGGTCGTCGCGCAAGGCCGGGGCCATGCGCTTGAGGGCGACAGTGCGCCCAAGCTTGCTGTCACGAGCGCGATAGACCTCGCCCATTCCCCCGCCGCCCAAGCGCTCACCGATACGAAATCGGCAGACCGTCAGGCCGGTCAGGGAAGGAACAGAGGCGACGGGTTGCGCCGGCCGCGGTTCCAGCTGCGCCATGGCAACACCTCGCAAGATGCAGGGCCGAACAGGGGGCCCGCGGGGGAGCGGGTGATGGCGTCACCTGCCAAAATCGTAGCTCGGAAGAGGCGGCGATGGGAGGCAATTCCACAGGAGCAGCCATTTTTCAGTTTCAGAATGGGATTGAGGGACGGTTTTGCTCAGGATTTCCACACTTGCACTAAAAACGGGCATTGACAGGCAACAGCCCAGCCTTTAACTTCGCCAACGTCGATGGCTGAAAGGGTTGGCAAAATAAAACAGGCCAGTCCGAAGTAAGCCGGGCGATATGCTCGAACGGGTGACCGGAAGAGCAGCCAGACCGGAAAAAACCGACGGCTCTGCGAGGAGCAGTTGGGGTTTGGAACCGCGAAAGCGGTAATCGCACCAGGGGCTGTGGCGGTGCATGTATCCGGGCGGTTGGCTCCCTCGCAAGAGCTGGCAGCTGGAGCATAACCAAGGCCGCAGCCCTTTTAAGTTCTCAGTTCCCCTCCCAGAGAGTTCCCTTCCCAGGTTGAAGTTCTTCTCATTGGTGTGCTCACCTGCACAATGGTTTTCAACAGTTTTGTGGAAAAGGACGCGAGATATCCGCGGAAGCGCAAGAGAGATGCGGGTTTGCGGGGTGTGCCCAAAAAACGGGCAGGCGGCTGCGGCGCGCGGTGGTAAAGACGAATTCTGTTGCGGGTTTCCGTGGCAGGTTTGCGAAGCAGGCCGTAAAGAAGTTGCAGAGCAGACTCCTCAGGTGAGTGTGCTGTCACGACGTCTCCTGTGAGCCACATTCCGTATTGCGGTCATGTTAAATTGACGTCACGGGCAGCTTACAATTCATTCTTCTGAGCCGCCAGCCCACACCAGAGGAGCAGTTAACCCGTTGGCGATAACGACGGACGCACAGTGGTACAAGGATGCGGTCATCTACCAGGTGCACGTCCGCACGTTTTACGACAGCAACGGGGATGGCATTGGGGATTTCGCGGGCCTGGCCCAGAAGCTGGACTACTTGCAGCAGTTGGGCATTACCGCCATTTGGCTTATGCCCTTCTTCCCCTCGCCGCTGAAGGATGACGGTTACGACATTTCCGATTACCGCTCCGTCCACAGCAGCTACGGCACCCTGCAGGACTTCACGACGTTTCTGAACGGGGCTCACCAGCATGGCATCCGGGTGATTGTGGAGTTCGTGCTCAATCACACCTCCGACCAGCATGCCTGGTTTCAGGAGTCACGCCGCTCCACCGACAATCCCAAGCGCAATTGGTACGTGTGGAGCGAGGCGGACACTCGTTATCGCGGCGCCCGCATTATTTTTCTGGATAGCGAGATGTCGAACTGGGCCTGGGATACGGTTTCCAAGTCTTACTACTGGCATCGTTTCTTCAGCCACCAGCCCGACCTGAACTACGACAACCCGGAAGTGCGGGAAGAGATGTGGCAGATTATGAAGTTCTGGCTGGACCTGGGGGTGGACGGCTTCCGCCTGGACGCGGTGCCCTACCTGGTGGAGCGCGAGGGCACCTCCTGCGAGAACCTGCCGGAAACGCATGCCATCATCCGGGATTTTCGGGCGCGGCTGGATGCCAGCTATCCCGGCAGGATGCTGCTGGCCGAAGCCAATCAGTGGCCGGCGGACCTGCGTCCCTACTTCGGCAATGACGACGAGTTCCACATGGCCTTCCACTTCCCGCTCATGCCGCGCATGTTCATGGGGTTGAAGCTGGAGGACCGCAAGCCCATCATGGAAATTCTGCAGCAGACTCCGGAAATTCCGCCGGGCTGCCAGTGGTGCCTTTTCCTGCGCAACCATGACGAGCTCACCCTGGAAATGGTGACCGATGTCGAGCGCGACTACATGTACGACGCGTACGCGGGCGACAAGACCATGCGGCTCAACCTGGGGATCCGGCGGCGGCTGGCGCCGCTGCTGGAAAACGACCGCCGGCGGGTGGAGTTGATGAACGGCATGCTGATGTCGCTGCCCGGCACCCCCATCATCTATTACGGCGACGAGATCGGCATGGGAGACAATGTGTTTCTCGGCGACCGGAATGGGGTTCGCACCCCCATGCAGTGGAGCGGCGGATGGAACGCGGGCTTCTCCACCGCCGACCCGGAGAGTCTCTATTCGCCGCTCATTCTCAATCCGCTGTTTGGCTACCAGGCCATCAACGTGCTTTCACAGCAGCGTTCGCAGCACTCCCTATTGTCCTGGATGCGGCGGCTGATCGAAGTGCGCAAGTCCACGCCGGTGTTTGGACGCGGGTCCATCGAGTTCCTGCAGCCGCCCAATCACCGCGTGCTGGCCTACGTGCGCCAACTGGGCAATGAAAGGGTACTGGCGGTGAATAACCTTTCCAGTTCGGCGCAGGCGGTGGAACTGGACTTGAGGCGTTACAAGGGATATATCCTAGTGGAAATGTTCGGCAGGAACATCTTTCCCCGCATTGGAGACGCGCCATACCTGCTGACCCTGGGCCCGCACCAGTTCTACTGGTTTCGCCTGCGGAAGATTTGACGCGGGGACCAGAGGGAAGACAAAGGGAGGAATTTTTGGCCGAGCAGTTGCTCTCGGATGATTTTCTGCGCCAGCTGATGAACGTAGGAGAGGTTGACCTGGTGGTTGCCTTGCCTACTCATAACCAGGCCGCAGTCGTGGGCCAGGTGGTGCAGGCGGTGCGCGTTGGACTGTTGAAATACTTTCCCCGGGAACGCGCGGTGCTGATCAACACCGATGACGGCTCCCGGGACGGCAGCGCACAGGCGGTATTGCAGGCGGCCGCGGCCTCTCTCCCGGCGGATGCGGCCCGGAGCTCGTTGCGCACTTTTCATGCCGTCTCTGCGAGGCGTGGAGAGGGAACGAGCACGCCCTCCGAGCTGCTTCCCCTGATGGCAGCCGCGGACCTGCTGCAGGCCAAGGCGTGCGCGGTGATATCCCCGTCCGCCAGCGTCAACCCGGACTGGATTCAACGCCTGCTGGCGCCGCTTTACCGGCAGCAATACGCCCTGGTGACGCCGCTTTACCGCCGCCACAAATTCGAGGGCCTGCTCATCAAACTGCTGCTTTACCCCATGATGCGGGCCATGTACGGCAAGAGAATTCGCGAGCCCTATGCCACGGATTTCGGCTTCTCCGGGCGCCTGGCTGCCGAACTGCTAGCCGGCCCCATGGCTTGGGAGCCGGAAACGGAAGAAGTGGGAGAGCAGTTGTGGCTGACGACCTCGGCTGTGGCCAATGGATACGCGGTTTGCGAGGCTTTTCTGGGCGCCAAGGCGCAAACCGACCATACCTCCGACCTGGTGCGGGCCATGCGCCAGACCGCCGGCGCCTTGTTTGCCTTCCTGGAGGGCAGTGTGGAGCGCTGGCAGACCGTCCAGGGCTCGGAGCCGGTCCCGCTGACCGATGGAAGCGCGGAAATGACCAGCGAACCGCTGCGGCTGAATCGCAAGCGCCTGCATGCCATGTTTCGTTCGGGGGTCACCGAACTGCAGCCGGTTCTGAGCGCCATTCTGAGCGCCAGAACCCTGGCCGAGCTGACGGGCTCGGCCGGCGCCGGGGAGGAGCAGTTTTGTTTTTCCGACCAGCTCTGGGCGCGAGTGGTTTACGAATTTGCCGTTTCCTATCACAAGGCGGTGATCAGCCGCGACCACATCATTCAGGCGCTGGTTCCGCTGTATCGCGGCAAGCTGTACGAATTTCTAACCCAAAACCGCCATGCCAGCGCCGAAGAGGTGGAGGGGCGCCTGGAGGCGCTGTGTCTGGCTTTTGAGCGGCTCAAAGTATACCTGTTGCAGTTGTGGAACGGGCAGGAAGGAGCTTCTTATGAAGGAAATGATCCTCCAAGAGCTGAGCCGGATGTGGGACGGGCTGGCGAGGGGGTTTGCACATCTGGTGCCGCGGCTGATAGTGATGCTGGTGGTGATAGCCGCGGGATGGCTCATCGCCTACGCTCTCCGGGCCGTAGTGCGCGGCATCCTGCGTATCAGCCGGTTTGAGCGCATCTCGGAAAACGCGGGCACGGCCCGGCTGCTGAACAAGGCCGCGCTGCCCTCCTCCAGCGAACTGCTGAGCGCCTTTGTGTTCTGGGTTACCTGGCTGGGCTTTTTCCTGCTGGGCATCAGCGAGCTGGGAATCGGACTGCAGGAGCACGTTTCGCATCTGTTCCTGTATCTTCCCCGCATTCTGGTGGCGGCGCTTATTGTGTTATTTGGGCTGGCGGCGGCGAGCTTCTTTTCCCGGGCGGCGCTGCTGGCCGCGGTCAATTCCAACTGGCCTTCGCCGCGTCTGATCAGCGGCGCTGTTCGCTTCGCTCTGGTGGTTCTCGCGCTGGCTATGGCCTTCGAGCAGTTGGGGCTGGCGGAGCAGACCATCATCGCCGCCTTCTCCATCCTGTTCGGAGCCCTGATGCTGGGACTGGCCATCGCCTTTGGTTTGGGCGGCCAGCACCTGGCGCGGCGCATGCTGGAACGGCGGTTCTCGCATGAGCACGAACGCGAGCACGAGGACGAACTTTCGCCGTTGTAGGCGGAACTGAGGTTCGCGGCCCTACGGGCTGTTGATCCTCTCAGGTACTCTGAACGCCAGAACAGGCATGGTAGATTGGCTTTGCCATGAGGCGGAGGGGCGGCGAATGTCCTGGGTGATCAAGCTGGAAGACGAGTTAGGGGAACGCGGTGAATGGGTGATGCTGCACGGCGTGGTCCCGGCCTTTGACGAAAAGACCTTCCCCATTCTGCGCTGCATTGATCCCTACGGTCATACCTTATTCAATCACCTGCAGATGGAGCCCTTCCTGGAGGAGTGGGAAAAGGTGCGGGAGCGCGCGCGGGACGACTCGCAGGTGCTGGCCTGGAGCAAGGTCAAGGAGATGGCGCAGGTGTGCCAGAAGGACCGGGACCTGTACTTGAAGTTCGTCGGCAATTGACGCCCTTTTTCAACCACAGAGGACACGGAGAACACCGAGGATTTGTAATTCAGTAATTTCTAATTTGTGATTTCAGCGGGGGGTGCTCGTTCTTAGTTAATGAGCTTTGGCTTTTCCTGAACATCAAGACATTCCAGAGATACAAACGTTGAAGCCCTGCCCTCGATAAAATTACCAATCACAAATCGCCAAATTGCAAATCCTCAGTGTTCTCTGTGGTGAAGAACTACTTTGACAGGGCGGCTAACGCTTCCCGGAAGAGCGCTTCGAAAGGCTGACGATTGCCGTTGGCCACCTTGGCCAGAGCGCGCTCGGCGGCCGGGCGCTGGTACCCCAGATTGACCAGGGCGGAAAGCACATCTTCCTCCACCGGGCTGGCAGGCGCAGCCACGGGCGCGACCCCGAAATTCTGCAACTTGTCGCGCAATTCCAGCACCATGCGCTCGGCTGTCTTCTTGCCGATTCCGGGTATGCGGGTCAGGCGAGGGACATCATTGCCGCGAATTGCGCCCACCATTTCATCGGCCGGCATGCCGCTCAAGATTGTGATGGCCAGCTTGGGACCGATACCACTGACGGAAATCAGCCGTTCGAAGAGCTGTTTTTCCGCCGGGCGCAGGAAGCCGAATAGGGCAATGGAGTCTTCCCGCACGTGGGTATGTATGTGCAAAGCGACCTCCGCACCCAAAGCGGGTAATTCGGAGAAGGTGGGCACGCTGATGGTGACGTCATAGCCCACTCCGGCGGTCTCCACAATGGCCTGGTTGGGGTGTTTGCCGATCAGCCGTCCGCGCAGGTGGGCGATCATGTTGCACCCATTGTAACGAGGGATGGAAGGGGAGCAACAGGCCGTTGGTGGTTAGCTGGTGGTCGTTCGCCCTGCTAAGGCTCACCGACGAACTACTAACGACTGGAGATTCGAATGCCACAAGCCGAAAGCAGGTTTTACGCGCCTCTGCGGCGATAGTAAACGGCGAACTCAAATCCGGGATTGGGTGGAAACAATTCCGCCACTTTGCGCAGTCGCTCTGCCAGAGGCGTGGGGGCAAGCAGGGGATAATCGCGCTCCCTCAGGTCGTAGTAGTCCACATCGAGGAAAAGCGAGAGCAGGTAGACGGAGATAGCGTCAGAGAAGGCTGTGGCCAGGTACTCGTTCTTATGTTTCTCCACGTCCGGCCCAGGGGTGGTGGCCAGTTTGCGCAGTTCATAGGCATCCAGGCTGGTTTCGCCACGCACGCCCTCTTGCACCTGCTTCCATACCAATTCGGAGAAGGCCAGGGACACGCCGGCGCGCTCCACCACCGCGTGTCCCACGTTGATATAAAACTCAAAAGCGACGGAAAACTTGTCGTCCATCAGGCGGGTGGAGATGAACACGCACTGGGAGTCGCCCACGTTCAGGTTGCGGTGGCAGACGGCGTTGTCGCTGAGGGCCACGTCGTAGCGGTCGGCAATCAGGGTTTCGTCACCCTGGCCTATGGTAAGGGGCACAAAATAATAGGCTTTGCGTTCCAGAGCAGCGGCTGCCGCCAGGGGAACGGCCGCGACCATGCGCTCCAGATCATTGGCCGGGGTGCTGATATTGCCGGTAAAGGCGTAGCAAATGCCGTTGGGGGCCTGCGAAACCGGGTTTTGCCGGATCACCTCAGCCGGAGACCGGGTCAGGGCATGTGCTGCCTGCGCCATAGAGACTTATTCTAGCGCAGGCGGAGGGCAGCGCCGCACCCGGCCCCCGTTGTAAGCTAAAAAGTTATGGCTGAAGCTGGATTGGTTACCCGTAAGCCACGGCTGGCGGGAGTATTTGTCCGGGCCCTGCTAATCACCTTTGTGTTGACCCTGCTCGCCTTTGCGCTGACTCTGTTGTTGGCGATCGTGGGTGTGAGCCTGTACGGGCTTATTCGCGGGCACCATCCCAATATGGCCAACGCTTACCGGTACATCGCTTTCCCCATGGCTCTGCTGGTTGGGCTTATCGTGCTAGTCACAGCCTTTATCAACGAGTTCAAGCGTTACCGCCAGCGACTAGCGGCGTGGAGAGGGTTTTAAAAACAAACCAGCAGTTAGCCGTTTAGCACTTAGCATTTAGGCCTGAGGCGACCTGCGTGGACCGGGCACGATTTCCGGGGCTAAATGCAAATGGCTAAACGCTGAACCTGATGCAAGTCCGTCCAGGCCATGAAACCGCGCATCGCCATGCCGCTGCCGCATTCCGCGAACCGTGAATACTCGGAGCGGGTTATGCCGCAGTACGAGCAGGCGGTGGAACAAGCGGGCGGCGAAGCTGTGCGCATTCCCCTGGACCGTTCTCCGGCGGAACTGATGAAGCTCATCGAGGGCTGCGATGGGGTGCTGCTGCCGGGCAGCCGGGCGGACGTGGACCCGCAGAAGTATGGAGCCCAGCGAGACCCGCGCACCAGTCCGGCCGATCCGCTGCGCGACACCGCCGACGAACTACTGCTGCGGAATGCCGACAACATGCGCAAGCCGGTGCTGGGCATCTGCTATGGCCTGCAGATCCTGA
The DNA here is from genome assembly GCA_035308585.1 of Terriglobales bacterium. Lineage (GTDB taxonomy): Bacteria > Acidobacteriota > Terriglobia > Terriglobales > Acidobacteriaceae > JAICWP01. The sequence goes on along the minus strand of DATGGJ010000756.1, from coordinate 6,733 downwards.
ATGTTTACCGCAGCGGCAGCTTGCGGCAGCACATTGAATCCAGCATTGACCACACGGCACGCGAGCAGAAGCATGCGGTTGAAGTTGACCCTCTTTCACGGCTGGGCCATATCCTGCGGACTGCCGATGCGCTGCCAATGGTCGGGGCAGGGATGGAGGTCAACACCAGCCATCACCAGGCGGCGGCCACCGTAGGAGACGGCCTGCGGGTGGCAGCCAAGGCTCCTGATGGGGTGATCGAAGCAGTGGAGGGCACCGCCCCCGAGCATTTTGTGCTGGCGGTGCAGTGGCACCCGGAGCGCTCACTGGAGGAACCGGCCTCGCAAGCCATATTCCGCGCCCTGGTGGAGGCAGCGCGTGCGCGTCATCAGGAGTTGGCGGGAGAATTCGACTCGCTGCCGAAGGAATGAAGGTTTCAAGGTTCAAGGTTTCAAAGTTTCAAAGTTTCAAGGTTTCAGAGTTTCAAGGTTTCAGGGTTTCAATAAGCAATTGGCCTGCAGGGAGACTGTGAAACCTTAGGGGTTGAGGAGGCGGTTCCCCCTTATGCCGCCTGCGGCACAGGCTGGGGCGGAGGTGGAACGGCATCGGCTGACGGGGCAGCACACTTCAGATTGAGCTTTTCCGCGAGGGCCAACCAGCGCTGCAGCCATTCTTGTGTAGTCGCCTCCCTGTCATTGTTCTGGCAGGCTGGCTGCAACACGCGATAGCAAACGTTCTGCGCGTGCCAGAGGTCCACCTCAAAAGGCAGCGACCGCGCGAGGCGGACCGCGGTTTCGAAGCGGGTAAAGACGGAGGGTTCGGCAGGGTCGGCGGCCAGGAGATCGGCCAGTTTTGCCAGCCTTCTCTTGAGGACATAACTCAGCCCGGCAGTATCCAGGGTGATTTCGTCGCGGGCAGCAGCATCCATGAGGGCGGCGATGGTGCCCAAATCCAGTTCATCGGCCTCGAAGGCGTGGCGCAGGCTGCTGTTGAGCACAAATTCGGCGGTCACCTGCAGGACCTTGGGGCGGGGCATGTGCAATTCACTGAGGAAGCGCAGCAGGGGGGCGTCGCTCTCATAAATCTGACGGTAATTGGCTTCCACCTCGGCCAGGGTGGAGTCGAGGATGTGAGTCATGATGCGCCGCTGCTCGTCGCGGAAAAGAGATTGCAGTGTGTAGCGGGCGCCCTCAAAATGCCGGTCGAGCAGGCGCAGGGATTCGGCCACATCGGCGCGGTTGAATGCTTCCGAAAGTTCCTTCACCGCCTCCGCGTACGCCTGCTCACCCCGGAACTCCCGCACCCCGGCATTGATGTTGTGGTCGCCCAGGTGCAGCACGCCATAAGTGAAGGAGCCGCACTCCTGGGTGATGCGGGAACAGATGCGGGCCTGGCCAATATCCAGGCGGAAGCGGCCGGACTGTAAGCGCTGCGCGTCATTGACGGTCACGTCGTAGCAGTAGATGGAGGGGTGCTCTTCATGGTGGTCGAAAAGGGAGCTGACGGCGAAATGCGCCGCCACCTTGGGCAGGTCCAGAATGGCGGGCTTGACCCAGGTGGTGTATATGCGGGCGCCGTCGCCGAAGCTGGGCACATTGCTGTGGGCCTGCGCCAGACGCTCCAGGAAGGCAGCCTCGAACTCCTGCTGCAGCGCTTCCCGGGCCAGTTGCAGCGCCCGGCCCGCATACATGATGACCTGCACCGTCTCGATGCCGGAAAGCTCGTCGAAGAACCAGCCGCAGCTGGTGTACATGAGCATAAGGTGGCGCTCGATTTCCAGCAGCTGCCAGACCGTGATCTGCTCGTCTGAGGTGAGTTCGCGAGACTGATGCCGGGCCAGGAATTCAGCGCGCTTCTGCGGGGAGCGGTCGAGCACTACCTGAATGTAGTCGTCGCGGGCGGCCCAGGGGTCATTGAGATATTCGCGGGCCTTCTGCTCATAGGGCGCAGCGAGCTCGTCACGGAGCCAGTCCAGGGCCTGCCGCAGCGGCGCGCGCCAATGCTGACCCCAACCCGGTTTCATGCCTGAGTTGCAGCCGCAATCGCTGCGCCAGCGCTCCACTCCGTGCATGCAACTCCAGGACGTATGGCTGAGAATTTCCACCTCATGGGTGGACGGGTGCTTGGCCAGGTACTCGCCGTAATTGGTGACGTGCGCCAAGCGCCGCGATTCGATGTAGTCCAGGGCATAGGCCAAGGCCATATCGCCATGGGGGTGATGATGGCCGTAGGTTTCGCCGTCAGTGGCGATGTGCATGAGTTGTGGCCAGCGGCGCGCGTCAGAGAAACCGCTTACCAGCCGCTGGGCGAAGTGTTCGCCGTTGGAGAGCAGGTGTTCAAAAGCCACGGCCTGCGAAATGGGTCCGTCATAAAAGAACAGGTTGATGTTGCGGCCGGAGGGCAGATTGGCTGCGTAAGCACGGGTGGGATCAATCCTGGCCCCCTCGACGTTACGCCAGCGCTGACTATTTAACTTGCGCACCTGCCGGGCCTGATGGGGCGCCAGGATGGTAAAGCGGATGCCCAGCTCCGCCAGCACCTCCAGGGTTTCCAGGTCTACGGCGGTTTCAGGGAGCCACATGCCTTCGGGAGAGCGTCCGAAGCGGCGCTCGAAGTCGCGAATGCCCCACAGCACCTGCGTATGTTTATCGCGCCGGCTGGCCAAGGGCAGGATCAGGTGGTTGTAGGCCTGGGCTATGGCCGAACCATGGCCGGAAAACAGCTGCCGGCTCTCCTGGTCAGCGTCCAATATCTTGGCGTAGGTGTGGGGGGCGTTGTCCTCCATCCAGGAAAGCAGGGTGGGTCCGAAATTGAAGCTGATGCGGGAATAGTTGTTAACGATCTTGACGATGTGTCCCTCGTTGTCGAGGATGCGGGCGGCCGAGTTGGGCGCATAACACTCCGCCGTGATGCGCTCGTTCCAGTCGTGGTAGGGGTAGGCGGAATCCTGGATTTCCACCGCTTCCAGCCAGGGGTTTTCCCGCGGCGGCTGATAGAAGTGACAATGGATGCAGAGATATCGTTCCATGCGCCGCGTGTTTAGATGCTGATTGGGGTACTCGCGAACAGGAGCGGAGAGATTATAAGAGCGGCGTGCCCAAATAAAAAGGTCCTGAGGCCGTTACGGCCCCAGGACCGCCGACAATGCGCCGGACGAGTGAGAGAGAGACGGGCAGGCTCAGGCCAGTCGCTTACTGCGCGACGGAACCGTCTTCGGCAAAACCAGTTCCTCCGCCGGACACTCGCCCAGGATGGGCTGGCAGGCAGCATCTGGTCCTTCGGGACGCGTTTTCCCTTCGTGCCACTCCGCGCTGAACTGGGCCTGTTCGGTGGAGCCTTCGAGCGCCAAAGTAGAGGAGGCCCCGCCGGCGATGACCTGCGCGACGGCGTCGAAATAACCGGTGCCCACGAAGCGCTGATGCTTGACCGCCTCGTAGCCATAGTGCTGTTCGCGGCTGAATTCCTTTTCCTGCAGCCGGGCGTAGGCGGTCATGCCGGTTTCGCGGTAGCCGCGCGCCAGCTCGAACATGCTCAGGTTTAAGGCGTGGAAGCCGGCGAGGGTCACAAACTGGAACTTGTAGCCCATGGCCGCCAGTTCGCGCTGGAAGCGGGCGATGGTCGTATCGTCCAGCTTCTTCTTCCAGTTAAAGGAAGGCGAGCAGTTGTAGGCCAGGAGCTTGCCGGGGAACTCGCCCAGGACAGCTTCGGCGAAGATGCGGGCTTCCTGCAGGCTGGGCTCGGCGGTCTCGCACCACACAAGATCAGCGTAAGGGGCGTAGGCGCGGGCCCGGGCGATGGCGGAATGCAGGCCGCCGCGAATGCGGAAAAAGCCCTCGGCGGTACGTTCGCCAGTGCAGAACTCGCGGTCGCGGGCGTCTATGTCGCTGGTGAGCAAGTTGGCCGCATTGGCGTCAGTGCGGGCCATAATCAGCGTGGGCACGCCCATGGCATCGGCGGCCAGGCGCGCGGCCACCAACTTCTGGACGGCTTCCGGCGTGGACACCAGAACCTTGCCGCCCAAGTGGCCGCACTTTTTGGCGGAGGAGAGCTGGTCCTCGAAGTGGACGCAGGCAGCGCCCGCCTCGATCATCGCTTTCATCAGCTCAAAGGCGTTGAGCGTGCCGCCAAAGCCGGCTTCGGCGTCGGCGATCAAGGGCGCAAACCAGTGCACATCGCTCTTGCCTTCGGCATGATGGACCTGGTCAGCGCGCAGCAGCGCATTGTTGATCCGCGCCACCATGCTGGGCACGCTGTTCACCGGATAAAGGCTCTGGTCGGGATACATCTGCCCGGCATCGTTGGCGTCGGCCGCCACCTGCCAGCCGCTCACGTAGATGGCTTTCAGGCCGGCACGCACCTGCTGGATGGCCTGGTTGCCGGTCATGGCGCCCAAGGCGGCGACATACGACTCCGACTGCAGCAGTTCCCACAGCCGCTCGGCGCCCATGCGGGCCAGGGTGTAATCAATTTTGATCGAGCCGCGAATACGTTCCACGTCGGCGGCGGTATAGGGGCGGGTAATCCCCTGCCAGCGTTTGCCGGCCCAGGGAGTATTGTTTTGGTCAGTCCTGCCGTTGTTGGCCACGTCGTTTTTTCCTTTCCTTATCTTCCGCGAGGAACCGCAGGGCATTGCTTCAAAGCGGATTGAATTCACCGTTCAGAATCATGGCCTCCGCGATGCGACGCGCTTCGCGGAATGTTTCCGGAGTGCCGACATCGGCGCGCGCGGGGTTGGCCACGATCTTTTCCACTTCTTCGTCGAACAGCCGGGTGATGAGTTGGGGCGTGTGTTCCACGGGGAACCCGTGTTCGTCCACGATGTCCATGGCCTCGCTGTGGCGCATGCGCTGGGCGATCATCAGACGGTAGATGCGGTCGGTTGCGAGGTCCTCCATGTATCCGTCAAGCAGGCTGGCGCCTTTACCGTTGAGCACGCCATTGCGGTAGCGGATGACGGTGCGCACCGCGGCCCGTGTGCCGGCCAGAGTCCGGGCGCCCACCCCCCGGGGCACTGCCCGGAGGTCGGGATAGCGATTGAAACGACCCTCCCGCAACATGCCCGCGCGCTCCAGTTCGTCGCGGCTCAAATCGCGCGAAGGCAGCTTGTTCATCTGGTTGGGATAGGGGAACTGGTCCACGGCGATCTGGTTTTGATCGGGATGGCCGGTCCAGGCGCCATCCATCAGGCAGCCGGCTTCATTCTTTTTATCTTTTTCCAAAACCGCCAGGGCGCGGGTGTTCAACTCGGTGTCCTCGCGGCTGGGATAGAGGGCGGTCATGCCGCCGATGGCCAGCGCGCCGCGGCGGTGGCAGATTTCCGGCATCAGTTCGCGGACGCGCTGGAAAAACGGCACGTCGTGCGGGATGGTATTGCGGTCGGGCAGCACCCACTCCGGGTCGGCTAGGTTGAAGTGGATGAGGCTGGCCATGTAATCCCAGCGGCCCAGGTTTAGGCCCACAATGTGCTGGCGGAGGTTAAACAGAAACTCTTCCATCTGGAACGCCAGAGGATGCGATTCCACCAGCGCCATGCACCTGATGTAGTCGGGCGGCAGGCCGCGAGCTTCCGCCAGGGCCTGAAACAGGTCGCGCCACCAGAGAGCTTCTTCCGACGATTCCGATTTTGGAATATAAATGGCGAGCGGGTGGCGCAACTGCGCTGGGTCCATTCCATAAAACACCCGCGCCACGTCGAACAGCGAGGCTGAAGTCGGCCCGTCGCCACAAACTCCGCCCTGGCTGATGTGCAAACCACGAGGCCGCACCCAGATCACGGTCTTGCTCGGCTTGATGCCGGCCACCTGGTTACGCTTCTTGTCGAAATAGGTGAGCGTGCCGTGCAGCGCCTGCAGGATGTTTTCCACGCCCAAGCGCTGGTGTTCCCAGTCATTGACGGTGGAATCCTCCAAATCGAGCATGACGCCGGGGGCGCCGGAGTTGAGCATCTTGACCACCAGTTCGGCGTCGTCGGCCGGACCGGTCATCTGGTTGCGCTGGTCGGCGCACCACTCCGGCAGTTCGATTCGCCAATCCTCCCGGGTCGCCGCCGAAACCGGCAGGTGCCGCGGGCGGCGGCAGGCATGGGCCTCGCTCAAAACCTGATAACGCTTTTCAATCAGCTCCTGCTGGCGCGGCGTAAAGCGGCGGTGGAAGGGCAGGAGAAACTCCACAAACCCCGGCGGCAGGTCGCGCCGCGCGGCGCCGGGGGGGGCGCAATTGAGGTAAAAACCCGCCGCTTGCGGGATGTTTACAGAAGGGAGTGCCATGTATCCTCCGGGTTTGGCGGCAGTTCTTGCGGGATGCTTCCAGCAGCGAATCCCCGCCCCACTGGTCTGCGGATTCTGGGTTATACCGGCGGCGCCGTCAAACTTATTGTTTTTATCGCCCTGATAAAGAACTTTAATCAGCCCCTCCCGCAGCTATGTGGCTGCGGGACGGGGTGCTTAGAAGCCGGGGCCGAGCGCCGGGTTGTGCGGCGCCTGGCGGGGGGCGCAACCCTCCGGGAAAATCAGGGCAAGTCCTTACCAACCGGCAACTTGCACGCATTGGTGGGAGAGGAAGTAATCAGGCTTCTAAGCCCCAGGTACATGTTCCCGGGTAACGGCACGCCGGCGCGACAAGTCGGGCAAAATCCGGGTTGATAACACGAGTATTTCAGTTCCGGTTGAGCAACTATTCCTGGGAGGAATGAATGTTAGCAAGCATGGGTTTTCGGAAGCGCAATTTCGCCGCCTGGGCGCTGGCCGGGTTGGCA
>DATGGJ010000755.1:0-2602 GCA_035308585.1 Terriglobales bacterium | reverse complement strand
GGCCGCGGGCAATGAAATCGTTCTGACCATTACGCGCCAACCCGGCGGGCCGGCGGTTGCGTCCAGCCCGGCGCCGCAGCCGAGCCACAAGCGCGCTGCTCCTCCGGCCGCGGCCAATGCTCCGTGGTTCGGCGCGTCGGGAAGACAGAGCAGCGCGGACTCCGAGGTCACAACTACGAGCACTCCGCTGCCGGCTCCGCCGGAATCACCGGCGCAAGCGTCATCGTCTTCCGCAGAGCCAACGGTGACCAGGCCTCAGCCGGCAGCGGTTTCGTCTTTGCCGTTGCCCGCGCAACCGGTGGCACCCCCACCGCCCCAGCAATCCACGGCGCCAGCGCCCGGATGGGATGCGGCGGGGCAGGCGGCAGCCGCGCCGCAAGCGCCAACTGGAGGCGGCTCCAGTTCAAGCCCGCCCACTGCGGCTAGCAGTGTGGAGCCCTCTCTATCCACGCGGCCAGCGGCGGCGCCGGCCGGCACCACCTCCAACCAGCAGGCGGCGGCGAACGCCGACATCCGCACCGTCTTCCGCGTGAAGTATGTGGCTGACGGCGCGGTTTATCTGGACGGCGGGAAAGCGGACGGACTGGCCGCGGGCGTGGCGCTGGTGGTCAAAAATCAGACTCCCCAACCGCAGACCAGCCCGCAGGGAAGCACTGCGCCCGCGGCCGCACCCGCCCCGACTTCGATCACGGCTCACCTGAAGGTGATTTCGGTGGCGCAAAACTCGGCAGTCTGCGATGTCAGCGCCTCCACCCAGGCGGTGAAGCCCGGCGATCTCGCCTACCTGACTTCCGAGGATGCTGAAGCCCTGGTGCAGCAGCGCGCGTTGAGCAGCACGCGGGTGTATCCGCAGGTAATCACCTTTACCCAGGGCGATCCCATGGACGAAGAAGTGCGCGACGAGGTGCCGCGCCCGCCGCTGCCGGAAGTGAACCGCACCCGGATGATGATCGGCTTCGACTATGGCGGGATCAGCAGCCGCGGGTCCTCCATGGTGGGAAGTTCGCAATACGGAATGATGCTGCGCACCGACATGACGCGCATCGGCGGCAGCTACTGGAACCTGCATGGCTACTGGCGCGGGGAACTGAACTCGCAGTCGGCGTCGGCCCAGCCCACCATACAGGACATGATCAACCGCACCTATACCATCGGGTTAACCTACGACAATCCGCATTCGCGTTTTGTGGCGGGCGTGGGCCGCCTGTACCTGCCCTGGGCGACCAGCCTGGATGTAATTGACGGAGGCTACGGCGGGCTGCGCTTCGGCAAGCACGTGACCGTGGGTTTTTTTGCCGGCACCTCGCCTGATCCGACCTCATGGTCGTACAACCCCGACCGGCGCATCGCCGGCAACTTCGTCAACTTCGAAGGCGGCAGCTACGAAGACTTCCATTACACCAGCACGGCTGGCATGGGGGTGAGCACGCTGCTGTGGCAGATTGACCGTCCGTTTTTGTTTTTTGAAAACGGAATTTCCTACCGCCGATTCATTTCGGTTTACCAGGCCTTACAGGCGGACAAACCGCGAGGCACGCCGGCGGCGCCCAGCCCGGGAGCGGGCATCAGCCGCAGTTACGTGACGGTGCGGGTGCAGCCCATCCAGCGCCTGTCTCTGGACTTTAACCACAACTACTTCCGCGACGTGCCCACCTATAACCTGGGATTGGTGGGCACCGGCCTGCTCGATACCGTTCTGTTTCAGGGCTTCAGCGCCGGCGCAAGGGTGGAGACGGTTAAGAAAATTTATCTTTATACCGAGTTGGGCCGCAGCACGCGCTCGGGCGACGCCGGCAGTTCCTGGAACCAGATGTATGGGATCACCTTCGCCAAGCTGTGGAACACGGGCCTGCATGCCGACCTGCACTACGCCAAGTTCAACAGTTCCTTTGCCCGTGGTAACTACCGCGCCATTTCGCTTTCGCGCAATTTCGGCGAAAGTTTCCAGGCGCAGGTGCAGGTGGGCAAGCAGGCGTTCGTTTCGCCCTTCTCCACCGACAACGGCTCCAAGTTCGTGAACACCAGCCTGGAAACACAAATCGGCTCGCACTATTTCTTCGCCGGCGGCTACAACCTGCAGCGCGGACTGGTACAGAACTACGACCAGTGGTACTTCACGCTGGGCTACCGCTTCGATAACCGGTCAAAAATGAAATGAAGGCACGCGCCCAATTCGCCCGCTGCACAGTCCTAATGGCGTTCATTTTGAGCGCTGTTGCGTTTGCCCAGCAAATGCAGCCGCAGCCCTTCGAGCAGCAGGCTTTGCAGAGGCAGACACTCAAAGCACTGGTGGAGCACACCGGACAGGAAACTGCGCATTTTCTGGAACAATTTTCGGATGTGAAGTGCACCGAGGTGGTAACACAGGAAAAACTGGACCCGAAAGGGAAGGTGGAGGCCAGGCAAGAGAGCACGTTCGACTATCTGGCAATTCTGACCAGCGCGGCCGGCAACCTGAGCCTGAGCGAGTCGCGCCTGCCGGTGAAGCAGGGCAAGAAGGTGGATAAGAATGTGCCCCTGCTGGTGAGCAACGGGTTTGCCACCCTCTTTTTGGTTTTCCATCCCTATTACCAGGGCAGCTTCCAGTTCACCGCGCTGGACA
>DATGGJ010000754.1:0-10325 GCA_035308585.1 Terriglobales bacterium | reverse complement strand
GGCCTCCAGTTCGGCCATGGCGGCTTCGGGAGTGCGGGCGGAGGCGAAGGGACGCTCCGTGGTCATGTTGACGTAGGCGTCGGCCACGTGCAGGATGCGCGCGCCCAGCGGAATTTCCTCCCCGCGCAGGCCCGCGGGATAGCCGCTGCCGTCAAAGTTCTCGTGATGGTGCTCCACCCACTCCCGCAGCCGCCGGCTGCCCGGAATCGTGGCCAGGATTTCTCCTCCCACCTTGGGGTGCATTTTCACCAGGTAGTACTCGTCTTCGGTCAGCGCTCCGGGCTTGTTGAGAATTTTTTCCGGCAAAAAGATTTTGCCCACATCGTGCACCCGCGCGGCATAGACCAGGTCCGCCAGTTCGTCGGCTTCCATGCCCAGCGCGCGCCCCACCATGCGGGCATGCTTGGCCACCGATTCGCCATGGCTGCCGGCATGCACTTCGCGAGTCTCGGCGGCGCGGCACAGCACTTCGATCGCTTCCTTTAGAACTTCCGGATGGCATTCGCCTTCCGGCCCGCAGAATTTTTTCAGCGTGACCACCAGTTCTTCGGCGTATTCCGGCCCGGTGTGCTCGCGCTGCAGGAAACCCTCGATGTAACCGGCGATGAGCTGCCGCTGCACCGCCAGGGTTTCGCCCTCGGCGTATTCCTCAGCCGTGGACACGCGGTTGCCGCCGGCGTGCTTGGAAACATACATGCCGGCATCGGCCACGCGCAGGCAATCTTCCGCGGTGGAGCCGTGCAGCGGGAAGCTGGCCACCCCGAAGCTGCCCGTTATCTCGCGCTCGCTGAGCATGGGGTCGGTGGCGATCCAGAGCCGCAGGCGCTCGGAAAGAATCTGCGCCTGCTCCACTCCAGTTTCCGGCATAAGGATTACGAACTCATCGCCGCCGTAGCGCGCCACCACGTTTGATTGCCGGCATTTCTGCTCCAGCAGCCGTCCCACCCGCGCCAGCACCAGGTCGCCTTCCAGGTGGCCCATGCTGTCGTTCACTTCCTTGAACTTATCCAGGTCAACCATGACCACGGAGAAGGGCCGGCCGGAACGGGAGGCGCGCCGCCACTCCGCCGTCAGCGCTTCCCAGAAGAAACGCCGGGTTTTGATGCCGGTGAGCCCGTCGGTGATGGATTGCTGTTGCAATTTCTGGAAGACGAAGGCGTTGTGCAGCGCCGTGGCCAGCAGGTCAGCCAGCGTGTTCATGATGAGCACGTCCTGCGGGCTGAACGCGTTTTCCCGCTGGCTCTCCACGTTGAGCACGCCCAGCATGCTGTCGCCGTAAGTGATGGGCAGGCAGAGCACGGAGCGGGATTCGCGCAGAATGCCCAGCAGGTGGCCTTCGTCGGTGTTCTGCACCAGCGCCATTTCGTTGGTGCGCGCCACCCGCCCCACAATGCCTACGCCCAGCGGAATGCGCTTGCCCAGCGCCTTGGCGGTGGTGCCCGCCTCTGCCTTGATCTCGATGTCCTTGGTGGCATAGTCGAGAATGCCGATGCCGATGTGGTCGAACTGGAAGTTCTTCTGAATTTCGCCCACGATCTCGGCCAGCATCTGCTGCGCGTCTTCGCTGGAGATGGCGGTCTTGGAGACGTTGTTCAGAAACGTCAGATGCCGGGCGCGCTCCTGCTGGTCGGCAAACAGGCGGGCGTTCTCCACCGCCACCGCCACCTGTCCCGCCACCGTGCGCAGCAGGTCCAGGTCGCGCTGTTCGTAGGCGAACTCGCGCTCCACATTCATGGCGGCCATCACTCCCGCCGGTTTGCCGTTCAGCAGGATAGGCACTCCGGCAAAGCATTTCGCCGGGCGCCCGGGCACAAAGCGCGCGCCAATGCGCTCCCGCGTCTTGTCCATTTCCGAGCGCACCAGCAGGGGTTGGCCGGTGCGGATGATGTACTCGGTGATCCCGTTGGCCGCCTTCCGCGAGCGCTTGTGCTGCAACTGGCCGTCGCTGAATTCCAGCTCAAAATGAATCTCCTCGCCTTCCTGGAAAGCGATGTAGAAATGGCTGGTATCGAACAGCTGGCCCAGTTCTTTTTTCACCGTGAGCAGGATCTCGTCCTTGTCCAGGCGCGAGCTGATGGCCTTGCCGATCTCAGTAAGCAGTTCATATTCCTTGCTGCGGCGGTGGGCCTCGTGCATGACCACGTAGTTCTCCAGGGTCATGCCGACCTGCAGGGCCACGCCCAGCAGCAGCCGCGTCTGCGAGGAACTGCACAGCCGCTTGCGGGTGTGGGGAATTACGATCACCCCGAAATTGTTTTCCCGCGTTTGCAGGTTGAGCACGGTCAGGTTGCGCATGCCCTCTTGTGACATCGCCTCCCGCACCCGCGCCAGCTGTTCTCCGGCGGCCGCAGCCACCGCTTCAGCGCCCTGCGGCAGGTTGTGCAGCGTGCCTACTCCTCCCCCGCGATACGCCTGTTCGCTGAGGTATTCGCTGGCCCGCAGTTCTTCCAACTGGTGCAGGAATTCCTCGCTGCAGCCTGTTTGCGCCGAAGGCAACACCGCTCGCCAGCGCTCGTTGATCAGCAGGCAGGCTCGCCCCGCCGGCACCAGCCGCGCCAGCCGCTTAAGGATTTTCTCCATCCCCGGGCGCAGTTCCTCGGGCGAGAGCAGGGTACTGGTGTCCACTTCCAGGGTGGAAAATGCCAGCGCGTTCTCCTGCACGGCCCGCCGCTCATTTTCGAACAGCACCATCAGCATCCCGATGCCCAGCAACATTTGCGGCACCGGGCCCAGGAAATGCCCGAATCGTCCAAATAGTTCTTCGAAACGGTAATGGAACTGGCGGAAAGCCAGCAGCACCGACCACAGAATCAGCGACAGAGAGAGCAGGCGGTAGCCCAGCGAATCTCGCGGCCGCGCGTAACGGTAAAAACGCAAGGCGCAGAACAGCAGCACCGCCGCAATACCCACCTCCAGCCGCAAGTGGGGCTGAGGCTCCAGGTCCAGCCGGAAAACGCCGGCCCTGTAACGGGCCACCAGGCCCCAAACGGCGATGGCAACCAGACCTCCCGCCAGCGCATAATCCGAGCGCAGCAACCGGAACCGCTCCTCCATCAGGCGGGTGGAGATGAAGATGGCCATCGCCATCCCCACCAGCAGCAGGTTGGAAATGAAGTACGCTGCCGGCGAAGGATGCGCAGTGTAGTAATCCAGCGCCACCAGGCCGTAATAGGCGCAGTAAGCTCCCCAGCCGATTTGCCAGGCGCGGAAGTAGGCTTGCCGGCTCTGCTGATAAAGGTAGGTAAAGACAAGGAACAGCAGCAGGGCGACCACGCCCGGGACGATGACGATGCCGGCCAGTATCCTCTCCATGCGTCTCTGGGTGGCGCCTCCAGTCGCTAACTGCAGGAGGATGCTCCCCCCAAGCTTAGCTGTTCTGCGGGTCAGGGGCAAACGGGAAATGGCCGGATGATATCAGTCCGCCCATCTTGTATAGCCGCGCCAAGGTGCTGTCCTGCAAGGGGTTAGATGCCGCTCTGACGGCCTGCCGTCAGTTACCGGAGACGTAGAACGGCGGTCCGTTTTGGTAACCAGGAAGGGGTAGGAGGCAATTGTAAAGTCTCCGCCGGCCGACGGAACTTGAGCTACAATCCAGGCGTTCCTGGCAGCAATCAAGGCATTAACTTGGCTGACAAGCGCGGCTGGCAAGCCGACTACCGGTGGATGTCTCTGGATCCAATTCCCGCTCCCTTCCGTTCCCGCTCTGATCATCCATCCTGGGTCATTCACCGCCGCGTCCGCCAGGCCACTGCCCAATCCTGAATGTGCCGGAGGGATTCCTTATGTTAGGTAATTTTGTTCGCCGATGCAGCGCGCTGCTTGGCCTGCTCGCCATGCTCGCCGGCCAGAATGCGGTTTTAGCGCAGCAGACCAGCGACACGCAGATCCCTTCCCCCACCATTCGCGTGACTACCCATCTGGTGCTGGTGGATGTGGTGGCGACCGATAAGGAAGATAAGGCGGTCCTGGGCCTTAAGCCCGAAAATTTCACCGTGGAGGAAAACGGTAAAAAGGAAAAGATTTCAGTATTCGTCCCGCCCGGGCAAAACCAGCCCCCCGCGCCTGGTCCCGCGCTCCCTCCGGGCATTTATTCCAATCGTTCCCAGTACCGCTCCCCGGGTGGCCCCATTACCGTCCTGCTGCTCGACGCCGCCAACACCCAGTTCAAAGACCAGGCCTACGCTCGCCTGCAGATGCTGAAGTTTGTGCGCGAGCAGTACAAGCCTGGCCAGCGCATGGCCGTGCTTACCCTGACCGACTCGCTGCACGTGCTGCAGGATTTCACCACCGACCCGCAGCTGCTCTACAACGCCCTGGGGCATTACACTCCGCAGGAGCGGCCGTTCGGCAGCAGGGAGCGCCCGACTAACCAGGCTGGAACGGGGGCTCCCGCGCCTTCCACCGTGGTGACTGCTCTCGACGCCAGCACACCTTCGCCCAGCGATGCCGCCGGCTCAGCCACCACTCCCCGCGGCACGCCGCTCTTCATGGCCGCCGGGCTGCAGAACTTCGCCGATGCCGCGGTCAGCTACGACTTGGAGCGCAGGACCGATATCACGTTTCAGGCGCTGGACGCGTTGGCCCGGACCCTGGGCGGACTGCCCGGGCGCAAGAACGTGATGTGGGTCACCGGCGATCTCCCTTTTACGCTCAACCCAGAGAACCGAAGCATGACTGATACCGAACTCTCCGAAACGTTGCCCAGCTTTGATACCCGCCGCGTGGGAGAGCACAGCGCCGGCGACTATGCCGCGACCGCTCGCACCGGGGGCGCCGAGCAGATTCGCGAGGCCGATGCCCGCCTTTCCGCCGCCCAGATTGCGATTTATCCGGTGGACGCCCGCGGCCTTTCCATCAACCTGAACCAGGATGCCCAGGAAGTAATGCGGCAGATGGCCAGCGACACCGGCGGCCGCGCCTACGTGAATCAAAATGAAATCAAGCAGGGCGTGCAGCGCGCTCTGGAAGATACTGCCGCCACCTATACCCTGGGTTACTACACCTCAAACCAGAAGTGGGACGGCAAATACCGGAGCATCAAGGTCAAGTCCGAACGCCAGGGACTCAAACTGCAATACCGGCGCGGCTACTTCGCTCTCGATCCCACACAGGTCAAGGGCTACAAGCCGGCCCAGGAAGTGGCCGCCGCCCTCAGTGACGCGGTGCCCGCAACCCAGGTTGCTTTCAGCGCCCGCGTGCTGCCCTCTCCCGCCGCCAAGGGCAAGGTGGGAGTGGACTTTCTGGTGGATGCCAGCACCCTTTCCACCGAAGATGCATCCGGCGGCAAGAAAATGGATGTGCTGTTCTACGCCACCGCTTTTTCACAAAATGGAAAAATGCTGGGCAGCGAGAGCCAGAAGGTGCAGCAAACCTTCAACAGCAACGTTTACCAACAGATCCTGCAGCACGGAATGATGCTGCACATGGACATGACTCCGCCCGCCGGAGCCAGCCAACTCCGCCTCGCCGTTCAGGACGGCCGAACCGGGCTGGTGGGAACCATTGACGCTCCCTTGAAGACGGATTAGCCGATGTGATGGCCTGAGTGTGCGTCGCCTGCGGATGCTCTCCCATCGGCCGGCTACGGCGTAGACTCGGGATTTCCCAGGCGCTTTACGAAGACCAGTTCGGGGTCGCCCTCGTCCAGTTCCTCAACCACGCCGCACAGGCGGTACCCCATTTTTGCCAGCAGCGACTGCATGGGCTGGTTGGAAAGATTGGTGGAAGTGAATAGCTTGCTCTCCTTGCACCTGCTTTCCACCGCTTTCATCAGGGCGGTCGCTAGCCCCTGGCGGCGGTGCCCGGGGTGGACGCTGAGCAGGGAGACGAATTGCCGCCCAAAAAATGCGGGAGCCACTTCGGCATAACCCACCACCGCGTTTTCCCTCAGGGCCACCAGGGCGCAGGCGCGTTCTTCTGATTCATAAGGCGCCAGCCTGGTGAAAGAGGCAACTTCTGCCCGTTCTTGCGGGCGCATCTCGCGAATCACCGCCCGGCTCATGGCGAGCTCCTCCTTGCGCAGGACAGCTTCCGGACCATTGATGATTCTGGTCGAGTGTTTGGCCCCGCGTTATTCCACTTTCATCCGCCGGCGCAAAGGAATTTACTTGCTGCGCTGCAGTTCGCGGTAGGCCTGGCTGCGGGAGAGGCCCAATTCTTTCGCTACTTTCTTCAGCGCCGCCTTCTCGTCCAGTTTCTCCTGGGCCACGATCTGCTCGAAGCGCTGGCGCACCGACGGCGAGCCGGTTGCGGGACGCGCCCCGCCCTCAGACTTCCCGATCAGCAGCGTGATTTCGCCCTTCAACTCCCGCTCCATTACTTCCGCCAGTAATTCTTCCGCACGCCCGCGCAGGAACTCTTCATGCAGCTTGGTGACCTCGCGGGCAAGCACCACGGGCCGGTCGGGTCCGAGCACCGCCACCACGTCTTCCAGCGCCGCGCCAATGCGGTGCGGCGCTTCGTAGAATACTTGCGTGCGTGGCGATTCCTTAATGCTCTCCAGCATCTCCCGCCTTTGCCCCTGCTTGGCGGGAAGGAATCCGCTGAAGCGAAAAGAGTCGGTGGGCAGGCCGCTGGCCACCAGCGCCGCCAGAAATGCCGCCGGACCGGGAATTGGAACCACCGGAATATGGTGGCGGATGGCCAGAGCAACCAGGCGGTAGCCGGGGTCGGAGATGCCGGGCATGCCCGCATCGGTGACCAGCGCCACCAGCGCCCCTTCCTCCAGTTTCTTCACCAGTTCCGCCGAGCGCGTCATCTCATTGTGTTCGTGGTAACTGATGGTTGGCGTGCCGATGTTGTAATGAGTCAGCAGCTTTTGCGTTTGCCGCGTGTCCTCGCAGGCGATCAGGTCCGCTTCTTTCAACGTGCGCAGGGCGCGCAGGGTGATGTCCTCCAGATTGCCGATGGGAGTGCCCACCAGAAACAGCGCCGCCTTGCGCGTCTGCCTCTCCTCCGCGCTCATGGCCCGAGTCTACACCGCGCCGCTCGCGCCCGTGTCGGGGCCTGGAAGCACGCTGCAATTGACGTTCCGCCAGCCCATACCTAGAATCACAAGCAGAATCTCTCGCTCTTCAGGAGTTGGGGTGCCAATTTACGAGTACCAATGCAAGAAGTGTGGGCATCGCTTCGAGCGCATTCAGAAATTTTCCGACAAGCCGGTAACCCGCTGCCCCGAGTGTGGGGGCAAAGTGGAACAGGTGCTGCACGCGCCTGCGGTGCAGTTCAAAGGCTCCGGCTGGTACGTGACCGACTATGCGCGCAAGTCCTCGGCCAGTCCCAGTTCCGAAGGTGGCGCCAAGTCTGAGAGCAAGCCGGAAGGAAAAGAAGAGAAGAAGGAATCCAAGCCAAAACCGGACAAGAAAAAGAGCTGAGCAGTTTGCCGCGTTGAAAACCAGAAAGGCGTCAGGCCATCCCTGATGCCTTTTCCGTTTGCCGCTCTTTCAGGCCAACGCGGCGATGTTGATGTCGCGCGCGCGGCTTTGCGTAAGCTGTGCGCCCGGCAGACATTTGTGGGGACAGGCGCCCTCGCCTGTCCGGGCGAGTACAGCTCGCCTGGTCCCGAGGTCCTGCTGAACCGCTCGACAGAGATGTTTCAGGCCGGAAACGAACCCGGTCCCTGCCGGGCTTGGATTTCAATGTACACATTCACCAGCGATACCGCCGCCGGAGTCACTCCGGGAATGCGGCTGGCCTGGCCCAGGGTCCGCGGCCGCACCCGCTGCAGCTTTTCCTGCATCTCCCGCGAAAGCCCGCTCACGTTCTTGTAGTCGAACCAATCAGGAATGGCGCGCTGCTCGGCCTTCTTCAGGCGCTCGATGGCGCGCTGCTGTTGCTCCAGGTAGCCGGCGTACTTGATCTCGGTTTCCACCGACTTCAGTTCATTGCGGACGGAGGAAGACAGAGGCGAGCTGCGCTCGCCCGCACCGCCCGAGGCGGCTGTGCCCACGCAGCTTTCGAAGAAATCCGGCATCAGCTCGCGCAGCGCGGGAGCCAGTTCCACAATGTCCACCTCCGGGCGCTTGAGCAGCTGGGCATAGGTTGCTCCCGCCACGTTGCCCACCTTTTCCGCCAGCGCGGCCGGGAGGCCGTTCACGCGCGCCGTTTCCAGCAGCTGCTTGAGCGCCGCCATGCGTTCCTGTTTCGCAACGTGGTCGGCCCAGGCGGCGTCGGAAATCAGCCCCACCCGGCGCCCGTGCGGGGTCAGCCGCCGGTCGGCGTTGTCAATCCGCAGGTGCAGCCGGAATTCCGCCCGCGACGTAAACATGCGGTAGGGCTCATTGGTGCCCTTGCTGATCAGGTCGTCAATCAGGATGGCGGTATAGCCCTCGGTACGGTCCAGCGTCAGCGCCGGCTCGGCCTTCACTTTCAGCGCGGCGTTGATGCCGGCCATGATGCCCTGGCACGCCGCCTCCTCGTAGCCGCTGGTGCCGTTGATCTGCCCGGCCAGGAACAGGCGCTCGATTTTCTTCGTCTCCAGCGTGCGCTGCAGCTCGGTGGGGTCAATGGAGTCGTACTCGATGGCGTAACCGGGGCGCAGCATCTCCGCCATCTCCAGCCCGGGCACCGACTTGATGATGGCCAGTTGCACGTCAATGGGCAGGGAAGTGCTCATGCCGTTCACGTAGATCTCGTGCGTCTTCAGCCCTTCCGGTTCGAGGAAGAGCTGGTGGGTTTCCTTGTCGGGAAACTTGACGATCTTGTCTTCGATGGAGGGGCAATAACGCGGCCCGATGGATTTGATCTGCCCGCTGTACATGGGCGAGCGCTGCACGTTCTCGCGGATGATGCGGTGCGTTTCCTCGGTGGTGTAGGCGATGTAGCAGGGCACCTGGGAATCGGCATGGGCCACGCGCTTGGTCCGAAAACTGAACGGCGTGGGGTCGGCGTCGCCCGGCTGCGCCTGAAAGCGCGACCAGTCAATGCTGCGGCCGTCCAGCCGCGGCGGCGTCCCTGTCTTCAGGCGGCAGCCGCGCAGGCCCAGTTGCTTCAGGGATTCGCCCAGCAGCACCGAAGGCGGTTCGCCGCTGCGCCCCGCCGGATACTGCTGCTCGCCGCAGTGAATCAGCCCGTTGAGAAAGGTGCCGGTGGTGATGATCACCGCCTCGGCGCCGACCGTGCGGCCGTCGCGCAGCTTGATGCCGCGGCAGATTCTGATTCCTGACTCCTCAACTATCAGTTCCGCCACTTCCGCCTGCTTGATCTTGAGGTTGGGCTGCGACTCCAGCACCTCCCGCATCTTCAGGCGGTAGGCCTGCTTGTCGCACTGCGCCCGGGGGGACCACACCGCCGGCCCGCGCGAAGTGTTCAGCAATCGGAACTGGATGCCGACCGCGTCGGTCACCTCGCCCATGATGCCGCCCAGCGCGTCCACCTCCCGCACCAGGTGCCCCTTGGCGATGCCGCCCACCGCGGGATTGCATGACATCTGCGCGATCAAATCCACGTTCAGCGTGTACAGCGCCGTGCGCAGGCCCATGCGCGCTGCCGCCATTGCGGCCTCGCATCCCGCATGGCCGGCGCCTACTACCACTACGTCATACTGTTCGGTGAACTGCATTTCGATCTCTTTGCTCGGCCAGGTCCTTCGCTCCGCTCAGGATTTCGCCTGCGGACTCCCGCTTCGCTCACGCCCGCAAACCGGCTCAACCTCGCAACCCGCGTGTCCCGCGCCGACTACTACCACGTCGAATTGTTCCGTGAACTGCATCTGCGGCCTGGTGCCCACATCCGCTGGACTCCATTTTAAATGAACACCTGGGCATTTAAATGAACACGTGAGCACAGGCGTCCTCGCCTGTGCGGGCGGACCGCAGGCCCGCCTCGGCTCACCCAAGGCCACAGCCCTTGCGAAATTCAGCCGCCAGTCTTCAAGTTGGCACTCCCACGCGCCCCTTGATAGATTTATTTGCATGAAATCGGTTCCTAACGGGGTTCGCGGCCAAACCGAGCACAAGGTTGCATTTGAGGACACGCTCACTTACCACGATCCCCAGCTGCCGCCCGTGTTTTCCACGCCGCACATGATTGGTTTGATGGAAGTGGCCGCCTTTCGCGCCCTGCAGCCCTACTGTGAAGGCGACGAAATCACCGTGGGCACCGCCATCAACATCGAGCACCGCGCCGCCACCGGAGTGGGCGCCCTGGTCAAGGCGGAAGCCACGCTGCAATCCGCCAACGGCCGCTTCTATGTGTTCCGCGTGACCGCCCGCGACGACAATCAGGAGATCGGTTGCGGTACGGTAAGCCGCGCCGTGGTGAGCTTAGGCAAGTTTATGCAGCGGATGAAGGCCGCCGGCAATCAGTAAGCAGATGTATGACTCAAG
>DATGGJ010000753.1:0-4650 GCA_035308585.1 Terriglobales bacterium | reverse complement strand
AGCCGGTGGTGGTGTTCGCCACCGACGGCGCTCCCCACGACCCTTATTTCTGGGAGAAGACCGGCTCCCGTGAAGCCTATGCCGGACTGCGCCGCCAGGAAGCGCAGGCGGCGCTCAGCCTGGCAGGGGTGCGCCACATCGAATTTCTACAGACTGTAGATGGCTTCTTCACCGATCAGGAACTGTTTCGGCGTCTAATTCCGGCGGTAGAGAGTCTCTCAGCTCTCGTCCGGCGCTACCGCCCGCGGGCCCTGCTCACTCTGGCTTACGAGGGTGGCCATCCCGACCACGACAGCTGCAGCTTTCTTGCCTCGCTGCTGGCCCGCAGCTTTTCTTTGCCCGTTTGGGAGATGCCGCTTTACTTCCGCAGAACCGATGGCGCCGCGCTCTGCCAGCAGTTCCGATTGCTGAACGGAACCGAAGTTGCCTTGCAGCCCACTCAGGAGGAGCGGGAAACGAAACATAGGATGCTTGCCGCCTACGCCTCCCAGGGCGAAGTGCTGAAGCAGTTCAGCGCGGCCACCGAATGGTTCCGGCCGCAGGCGGCTTACGACTACTCGCAGCCGCCGCACTCCGGCGTGCTGAACTACGAAGCCTGGGGCTGGCCCATTAAGGGCACCGAGGTCAGCGCCGCCTTCAGCAATTTCCTGCAATCGGCGCAGCCTGCGCCCGCCGCCTCCTCATGAAGCCACGGCTGCGCATCTTTTTTGTCGCCTACCCGCTGCTGCCGGTTTCGGACGCGAGCGCCGGCGGCGCCGAGCAGATGCTGCGCGTCACCGAGGGGGAAATGGCGCTGCGCGGCCACTGCACCGTCGTAGCCGCCTGCGATGGCTCCCAGTCCGCAGGTGAGTTGCTGTCAACCGGCCCGGCTGCCCAACAACCCGACAGCCTTTCCCAGCGCGAGGGTGAGCACAATTCGCGCATTCTGCAGTGTCTCGCCCGCCGCCAGCGAACTAACCGGCCCTTCCACATCATTCACGATATGAGCGGCACCTTCTGGCCGCAGGCCGCCGTGCTCAGCCTCCCTGTGCTGGCTACGCTGCACCTGCCGCGCTCGTTCTATCCGCCGCACATGCTGGAGAACATCCCGGCGAACGTCTGGTTCAACTGCGTTTCGCAAGCGCAGGCGCGTTCCTTTGCCGATGTGCCACGCCTGCTGGGGGTGGTGCGCAATGGCATCGAACTGCGGCGCTTTCCGCTGGCCGCGCGCAAGAACGGGCACCTCCTCTGGCTGGGCCGCTTCTGCCAGGAAAAGGGCGCCCACCTGGCCATTCAGGCGGCGCGCCTGGCTGGTCTGCCGCTCATCCTCGCCGGCCAGGTCTATCCTTTTACCTATCACCAGCAGTATTTTGAGCGGGAAATCGCGCCTCATTTGGACGATGGCCTGCCGCGCGTGCGCCTGGCTGAGGCCCCCACAGCAGCACAAAAAATCCGCCTTCTGAGTCATGCTCGTGCTGTGCTGGTGCCCAGCCTGGCGGATGAAACCAGCTCGCTGGTGGCCATGGAGGCCGCCGCCTGCGGCACTCCCGTCATCGCCTTCCGCCGGGGCGCTTTGCCGGAAGTGGTGCGCCATGGCATCACCGGCTTTCTGGTGGATTCAGTTGAAGAAATGGCGCAAGCCGTCGCGCGCCTGGAGGAGATCAGTCCGGCTGCCTGCCGCCGTCACGCGGAGGAAAATTTCTCCGCCGCGCGCATGGCCGATGATTATGAGCAGCTTTATGGGGGCGTTCTCGCCATGACGGGCACGCAGCGCAAGGCGGCCTAGACGAGCTTTGTAGCAGTCAGCATTGAGCCACGCGACCGCATCACAAGTTCAAGGGCTGAATGCCATGCTAAATGCTAGGGAAACTCTGATTAGGGCCCATGGATCTGATTAAGATCCTGGTTTGAAAGGGACGGCCTTCAGGCCGTCCGTAACTTGCCCGGAATAATGGCGGCTTCAGCCGCTCAGGGAATCGCGGGTGAATTAATCGACCTTCCTAACCTTTCCCCACGCACTTACACTCGCTGCGGATCAAGATGTTGCTCATGCCGCGCGACCTCTCGCGCGCCTCCTGCACGGTGGTGTAAGGTCCGTGCCAGCGCGAACGGGCTTCATCACTTCCGCCGGGGTGCGCGGTGCCGCCGCGGCAGGCGCCGCAGGTAGAGCGGTGAAGGGCCAGCTTGTGTGGTCCCGCCTGCCAGCTCTCATAGAGAAAAAACGTGAGCGGTTCGGGCGCTGTCTGCACGGCAGCCGGAGCTGAAACCGCACCCGGCGCTTCCTCGGCCACCGTCACGGCGCCCGCTGCCGTTTCCTCCTGGATAGCGGCAGCGCCAGCGCTTTCGTCGGTGGTTTGGCCGGCCGCCGCGGGTGGCATCTCCGCCGCTGCCTCCACCATGGTCTCTGGAACTGAAGCCGGGGCGTCTACCGCATTGCCGTTGTCTCCTGCCTCAACACCCGATTCAAACGGCTGCGCAGGTTCTGCCACAGCGGCCACCGGCTCCGAAACCGCGGCTGCCGCCGCCGCCGCTGGACGCGGACGCCGGGGCGGCGCGGGTTCTGCCGCTTTGACCTCCAGTCCCACGCTGGTCATCGCCTTCTCCAGCTTGGCGCGCGTGTCTTCTTTCATGCGCACCAGGGGAAGCCGGTAAACCTCGCGAATCCTGCCCATCATGGCCAGCGCCGCCTTCACCGGAATAGGGTTCGATTCCACGAAGTTGGCCTGCATCAGGGGCAGGTACTTGCGATGCAACCGCCGCGCCGTCTCCCAGTCATTGTTCAGCGCCGCCCTGGTCATCTCCGCCATCTCGCGCGGAATTTCGTTGGAGACCACCGAAATAATGCCGGCTCCTCCCAGGGAAATGATGGGCAAAGTCACCGCATCGTCCCCGGAGAATACCAGGAAGCCTGCGGGCACGGCGTTGAACACCTCCACGATCTGCCCCAGGTTGCCGCTGGCTTCTTTCACCCCGATGATGTTGCGGATGTGCGCCAGCCGGCCCAGGGTGGCGGGTTCGATGTTGGCCCCTGTCCTGCCGGGCACATTGTAGAGAATGAGCGGCTTCTTCACCGCCTGCGCGATAGCGCGGAAGTGCTGGAACTGGCCTTCCTGGGTGGGCTTGTTGTAGTAGGGTGAGGCGGTAAGAATCGCGTCCACACCCGCCCGGTCGGAAAGCACGCGCGCCTTCTCAATGGCGTCGCGCGTGCAGTTGGAAGTCGCTCCGGCCACGATGGGCACGCGCCCGCCTGCCACCTCCACCGTCAGTTCCACTACGCGCAGCCATTCCTTGCGCGACAGCGTAGGGGTTTCGCCGGTGGTGCCGCAGGGAACAAGGAAGTCAACACCCGACTCCACCTGCCAGGCCACCAGTTCGCGCAGCGCCGCTTCGTCCACCGCACCATCGTGGCGAAAGGGCGTGACCAGTGCTGTGCCACAGCCACGGAGGTTCATAAGCTAATAGGATAAACCAAGCGGGAAGGGGTCTGTTAGCGGGCTGTTTAGCCCTCAGCGTTCAGCACTCAGCCGTCAGCCTCTGGACGGTAATTGGCATGGGGCGCCCTGGGCTGAATGCTGATTGCTGAGTGCTGCTTCACCGCAGCTCCCGCCAGACCTCCCGAAAATCAAAAAAGCCGCTGCGCCCCGCCAGCCACTCCGCGGCGCGCACCGCTCCCTCGGCAAAGCCGCGGCGGGACTTGGCATCGTGGGCCAGGCGAATGGTGTCATTGTGTGAATCGAGCACAATCTCGTGCAGGCCCACCGTCTCCCCCTCGCGCAGGGAAACAATTTCCAGTTCCTGGCCGCCGGCCTCGCGCAGGATCTTCTGGATGATCACCGCCGTGCCTGAAGGGGCATCTTTCTTCTGGGCATGGTGGCGCTCCATGATCTCGCCGCTATAGTCGTGATGCAGGGCGCCGGCTGCCGCTCGGGCGATTTCAAAGAAGACGTTCACTCCCACCGAGAAATTGGACGCGTAGAGCAAACCAATGCCGCTCTCGGCCACCACTTCCCGAATGCGGGACAGTTGCTCGTACCAGCCGGTAGTGCCCACCACTATGTTCTTGCGAGCGCGGGCACAGCCGGCGATGTTGTCGAGCACGGCCTGAGGAGTGGTGAAATCAATCACCACGGCCACGTTGCGCAGCGCCTCTGCCGTGAGCCCGGCGGCGTTGCGGTTTTCCGCGCTGCCCAGCACCCGCGCCTCGTGCCCGCGCTGGCGTGCCACTTCCGCTACCAGCGCGCCCGTCTTGCCCCGGCCTAGGATGAGAAGAATCATTCGCTACCTGCTTTGATAGGGCGCGGCTTTAGCCGCGCCGTAGAGTGCGTTCATTGTCATCCTGAGCTGCGCGACCGAGCGTTGCGAGGGAGCCCAGCGAAGGACCTGCCGCTTTCTCTCTATCCAACTTTCACCCCGCCGAGGTTGCGTTCCGTCTCCGTGGTTTCCCACGGCATGCGCCGTGGGCCAAATGGTAACTGCTAAGAGCCAAGTGCTCCCTACGCAAAAATCTCCGGATCGGGCTCGGCAAAAAACGTTCCGTGCAGCCGCCGCACCACCTCCGGCACCTCGTCCTCTTCCACCACGAAGGTCAGGTTGATCTCCGAAGCGCCCTGCGAAATCATGTGCACGTTGATATCGCCCAGCGTGGTGAACACCTTGGCCGCCACCCCCGGC
>DATGGJ010000752.1:0-5521 GCA_035308585.1 Terriglobales bacterium | reverse complement strand
CGGCTGAATTGCACAGGTTTCGGACCATGATGGTTGTGAAGTCACCTTCCCGACAGTAATCGGGCCCCCACTTACGCAGGATTGCCGAAAGCACACACCCCTGCCCCTGGGGGTATTCTCATTGCTGAAAAGAGAGGGACTGAGCCCCAGAGATTCGTGTCCTTCCGGCAAGCCTGCGTGACTTGATTTGATGGAAGCTGATAGCGTCTGTTCTGCGCCCCACGGGGCGAGGAGGGCAGACGATGGCCAACGAGATTCCTGATATTTCCCCTGACATGCAGAGGCTTTATAAGCGCTTCGAGCGGTGGCGGAGCGCGCACACGGGGCGCTTGCCGATTCCAGAACGCTTGTGGACGGCGGCGGCCGAACTGGCTCGGGAGCACGGAGTTTTCCCCACTGCGAAAGCTCTGCACTTGGAATATGGCAAGCTGAAGGATCGGGCGGAAGCGCTGGGGCAAGAGAAGAAAGTCGTGAGGAAAATGCGGTCAGCGATTCCACGCCACGCAGTATCAACCGCAGCGCCGACCTTTATGGAGTTGATAACGCCAAGGTCCGGCAGCGCGGCGAGTGCGGTGGTGGAACTGGAAGGGCCGCGGGGCCGGATGAAGATCGAGTTGAAGGGCATTACCACCGCCGAGTTGGTGGCGCTGAGCCGGGCGTTGTGGGACGGCGAGGCATGATTCAGATCACGCCGCAGATGCGCATCCTGGTGGCGGTCGAACCCGTCGATGGCCGGAAAGGTATCGACTCGCTGGCGCAGTTATGCCAGCAACGATTGCAGACTGACCCTTTCTCGGGCTGCCTGTTCGTTTTCCGCAGCCGGCGCGGAACCGCGGTTCGCATTCTCGTCTACGACGGCCAGGGCTTCTGGCTTGCGCAGAAGCGTTTATCCAAAGGGCGTTTTCGCTGGTGGCCGGAGGGGCGGAACCCGCGCGAGGTGGCGCGAACACTGGCGGCGCATCAACTGCAGGTGCTGTTGGCGGCAGGCGACCCGACCGCCACTCAGGCGGCGCCGGCATGGAGACCGGTGGTGGTTCTAAGTTGAGAAAAAGTAACGCAGGGCCTTGCGTTCTACGTTCGAGTCTGCTACGCTGCCGGGCATGGAAGGAGAATTTCGCTATCGGGGCCGGGTGATCACGGCAGCGGAAGTGGAGTTCATCCGCCAACTCATCACTCAGCATCCGGGGACCAATCGGCGGCAACTTTCGTTGCGGCTGTGCGAAGCGTGGGGATGGAGACAGGACAACGGCGCCCTGCGCGACATGGTCTGCCGTGGGTTGCTGTTGGAGTTGGCACGGGCCGGGCAACTGGAACTGCCCTCCGCAACGCATGTGCATCGCAACCCGTCGGCTCGGCGCGCCACGAGCGGACCAGCGGTGGCGCCACTTCTCCTAAATACAACTCCTCTGGAAGTATCACTACGAGCGCTTCGGCCCTTGGAGTTTCAGCCCGTGCGGCGCACCCCGGAAGAACCGCTCTTCAACTACCTCATTGGCCAATACCATCCGCTGGGTTATATCCGGCCGGTGGGTGAGCATCTGAAGTACATCGTGTATGCCGCAGGACGACCGATCGCCTGCCTGGCATGGTCCTCGGCCCCGCGCCATCTGGGCGCTCGTGACCGTTTCATCGGCTGGTCGGCGGAAGTGCGGCGACGTAATCTCCGTTTTGTTGCCTATAATCCGCGTTATCTCATTCTGCCTTGGGTCCGGGTCCCGCATCTTGCCTCCCACGTGCTGGGTCAGATGGCACGCCGCCTCGCCGGAGACTGGGAGCGGGTGTATGGTCATCCCATCTATTTTCTGGAGACCTTTGTTGATCCCGAACGCTACCGGGGCACGTGTTACCGGGCGGCGAACTGGGTAGTGATGGGGCCGACGACCGGCCGGGGAAAGAACTGCCCCAACAAGCGGCCCAACCGGTCAATCAAGGAAGTGCTGGGATATCCACTAGTGAAAGACTTCCGGGCACAGCTGGGGGAGGCGGTATGAAGCCCTCGCCGGTGAGGATCGACGTCAGCCGACAAGAATTTGAAGACGTCTTGGCGCGGGTGCGGGAGACGCTCGGGGAGCAGGACTATGAAAAGCTTAAGGCGGCGATTGAAACGCTGGCGTATCTGACCGATTCGCTGCAGGACCGGGAGATCAGCTTGCAGCGGTTGCGGAAGATTCTGTTTGGCGCCAGCACGGAGAAGACTCGTGATGTGACCTCCGCACCGCCGAACCCGAACCCTGCACCGGAACCGACGCCGGCGACGGAGTCCCCGGAGGAGAAGGCGCGGCCGGGACATGGTCGCCATGCGGCCGAGGCGTTCCGAGGAGCGCAGAAGGTCGAAGTCAAACACTCCACGCTGAAGCCGGGAGATGCTTGTCCGGAATGCCAGAAGGGGAAGGTGTACCTGCAGAAGGAACCCAACGTTCTGGTGAGGGTCGTGGGGCAGGCACCGCTGGCGGCCACCGTCTACCACTTGCAGAATCTGCGCTGCAACCTGTGCGGCGAAGTCTTCACGGCGGAGGCTCCCCCCGGCGTGGGAACCGAGAAGTATGATGCCACGGCGTGCAGCATGCTGGCGCTGTTGAAATATGGCAGCGGCTTGCCCTTTTACCGCCTGGAGAATCTGCAGGAAAGCTTGGAGATTCCCTTGCCGGCCTCGACCCAGTGGGAAGTGGTGGCAACTGGGGCGGCGGGCATGCAGCCGGCGCTGGAGGAGTTGATCCGCCAGGCCGCGCAAGGGGAAGTGCTGCACAACGATGATACCCCGATGGTGGTGCTGGGTCTGGAGCGAGAGGGAGACCGGGAAGCACGCGACCCGCCGGAACGCAAAGGCGTCTTCACTTCCGGCGTTGTGGCCACCCAGGCGGGGCGGCGCGTGGCGTTGTTTTTCACCGGCCACCGGCATGCGGGAGAAAACCTGGCCTCCGTGCTGGCACAACGGGCGCAGGCGTTAGGCCCGCCCATTCAGATGTGCGATGCCCTGACCCGCAACCTGCCCAAACTGCCGGCCAAGCTGGAAGTGATCGTGAGCCATTGCCTGGCCCATGCACGGCGACGTTTTGTGGAAGTGGTGGCGAACTTCCCCGCGGAATGCCGGCACGTGCTGGAGACCTTGGGCGAGGTTTACGCCTACGACGCCCAGGCCCGCGAACAAGGGATGTCTCCGGAAGCGCGGCTGCAGTTTCATCAGGAGCATAGCGGGCCGGTGATGGCGGGGTTGCAGGCCTGGCTGCGGGCGCAGTTCGCGGAGAAGAAGGTGGAACCGAACTCCGGGCTGGGCGAAGCCATCACCTACCTGTTAAAGCACTGGGATCCGCTGACGTTGTTCTTGCGCAAAGCCGGCGCCCCTCTCGATAACAACCTTTGTGAGCGGGCCTTGAAGAAGGCCATTTTGCATCGCAAGAACAGTCTGTTTTATAAGACCGAGAATGGCGCCCATGTGGGCGATCTCTACA
The DNA here is from genome assembly GCA_035308585.1 of Terriglobales bacterium. Classification (GTDB taxonomy): domain Bacteria; phylum Acidobacteriota; class Terriglobia; order Terriglobales; family Acidobacteriaceae; genus JAICWP01. Next base: position 2,072 of record DATGGJ010000752.1, on the reverse strand, counting down.
TGAGCTTGATCCATACTTGCGAATTGAATGACGCCAATCCTTTCCATTACCTCACCGAGCTGCAGAAGCACGCCACGGAACTGGCCCGGAATCCCGCGGCCTGGATGCCGTGGAACTACCGGGAGACCCTGCAACCGGCCGGGACAACTCAACCTTCCACTTAAATCCCTTTGGAGTAGAATACGTTTGACCTGGCCGAAAAGGATCCTCTGCGGCCAGGCCGGAGCGGCAGTCGAAAAGGGGCGAAAAACGCGTGTCCCGCACGGCAAAATTGCAGAAGGTTTTTGGCCACCCCCCTCACCGGGCCAAAACACCGTTCCGGGCAGGCCTCTACGCCCGCGTTTCTACCCAGGATCAGCAGACCATCCCGATGCAGACCCGTGCCCTGCGGGAATACGCCACTCGCCGAGGTTGGACGATCGCCCTGCAGGTCAAAGAAATCGGCTCAGGCGCTTCTCAGCGGGAGCGGCGAGAGCAACTGTTGGAAGCGGCACGTCGCCGAGAAATCGACGTCGTGTTAGTCTGGCGGCTGGATCGCTGGGGTAGGTCGGTCACGGACCTGCTGGCGACCCTCCAGGAACTGGAGCATCTGGGCGTCGGCTTTGTGTCGCTAACGGAAGCGCTGGACCTGACGACCCCGGCTGGTCGCGCCATGGCTGGCCTTTTAGCCGTGTTCGCGGAGTTCGAAAGGGAGATTCTGCGGGAACGAGTTCGTGCCGGATTGGCCCATGCCCGTCAGAACGGGCAGCGCTTGGGCCGGCCGTTAACAGCGGGCCTCTATACTGACCAAATCCGGAAGCTCTACGGCGCGGGCACGAGTAAATCCGAAATCGCCCGCCGGCTGCAGATCGGGCGTACCTCAGTACGCCGAATGCTGAAAACGGAAGTTCGCCCCTGAGTTGCTCTGCAGTGGTTCCCGTCGGAAGGATTAGTAAGGGGAAGCCATATTTGCACCAAGCATCGTGGAATTTGACCGTGATTCGGCATAGACTGCCTCGCATGGTGGACAAGACCGTTGCGGCAGGAGGACCCGGTTGGCGGCTGCCGCTGTTCGTCGTAGCAAGTGCCGGCGTCGTACAGGTATCGCTGATGGTATGCAGCCCGTACGGCGACTTGCTGTACATTTTCCTCATCGCCCCAATCATCTGCCTGACCTGCCTCGTTCTGCTGCTGATCGCTGGCCTTCGCAAGAGACAACGTCAATGTATATCGCTGTTGTCGACGCTGCTTGCTTTGCTTGCCGTTTCTGGAGCATTACACATCAAGAGGGACACGCTCCGCGCTTCACTTCGTTGGCGCCTGTGGTCGCACCGCTTCAAAGCTGAAGTTCTGGCGCAGCCGGCTCCAGCTAGAGGAGAACTGCGGCATATGGAGTGGGAGGCCACTGGGTTCGCGGGCGTGGCCAACGAAACGGTCTATCTTGTTTTCGATCCCACGGATTCGCTTGCGGCAGCGGCAGGGAGCCATTCAACCGGAAAGTTGGGCGGCATACCTTGTGAAGTACCGCTCGTTTACCGCCTTGAGAGCCACTGGTATTCAGTCTGGTTTTATACTGATGAAGAGTGGGGCCAACGCAATCGGCTGAATTGCACAGGTTTCGGACCATGATGGTTGTGAAGTCACCTTCCCGACAGTAATCGGGCCCCCACTTACGCAGGATTGCCGAAAGCACACGGTTTCGGTGCTGGTACCCGCGGTTCCGAGTCCAACCGAAAGCTGCGTGACCCCCGGGTTCCTGATGCTCTCCAATAAGCACCAGCCGCACGTACTCACCAATGCAACTGGCCAACTCGTGGGCGGCTCTTTTCAGATCTTCCGCCAAGCGTCGATGCCGTGGAATGTCCTTTGGTCCGGAGGAAGGTTGTTCCAGGTAGATTCGGAGAGCAGATTCCGCCTTGCGCAATTCCTCCCGTGCTTCCGGTATGCGCCTATCCCAATAGTATTGAATGATGTCTCTGCGGATACTGTTACTCTGGGCCTCGTCGTGGTCGCCGAGGCCCAAATAAGCCTGCACGAAAAGGTCGAACCGTAGCCCTGTTGCCCGCCGCCGTGGTGGCCAGAGACAACGTGGT
>DATGGJ010000751.1:0-2210 GCA_035308585.1 Terriglobales bacterium | reverse complement strand
GCGCAGTCCCTGGCCGGAAAACAGCATCACCTTGCACGCGGGCAGCAGCCGGCGCAGGTGCAAGGCCTCTTCCATTTCGGACATGCCGCTGACCGAAAGATCGCTCACAATCAGGGCGGGTTGGGTGCGGCGGGCATGCTCGAGCAGCGCCAGTCGGTCCGCCATTTCTATATTCAAGCCATGGCGCCGGAAAATTCTTGCCATCTCGAGGGCCATCCGGCTGCCCCGAACCACGATGATTTTTGCTCCCAGCCTCTCCTGAAGACCGAAGCGCCGGCACAGCCTTTCCCTTATCCCCTCTAAAATCCGGCCTGCTGCCTCCACGTACTGCACTCTTAACCTCGCTCCCGGCCAAGCCGCCGCTTGTTACAGGCTGCTCGAGCTTCTAAACCCGCCGCCTTGCCTGAAAATCGCCCTACTGAGACCGATGATTCGGGCTTGGCAGCAGGATGCCTGAAGAACAAAGTACGGCTAAATGTCGTGACCCGACCTAACTGAAGCCCCCTCGGCATTGTCATTTCCGCAGCTCAAAGGACGCGCCCGCTCCGCTTCGCCTTGTGGCATGATGGATAGGAGTCCGCATCAGGCGGTTGGCGAAAGCGCGAAACTTCTCCTCCGCCTGCTTCGACCTGATCCCAATGAGCGCTGGCCTGCAGCAACTCGTCCCTGCCCGCCGCGGCTATGCTTACCCTCCCGGCCCGGAACACGGCTTGCTGTGGTTCGCCCTGCACCGCTTTCGGCGCGCGGATCCCATCGCCATCTTCCAGCAACTGGCCCGGGAATACGGCGACGTGGTGCACCAAAAACTGGGAAAACAACACATCATCTTTATCAACGATCCGGCTCTGATGGCCGAGATCCTGGTCAACCAGAACGACAATTTCGAAAAAGAGCGCACCGTTCGGCGCTCCGAGTTGCTGCTGGGGAAAGGCATGATTACGGCGGAGGGAGCAGCCCACCGCCGCCAGCGCCAGGCGGCAGCCCCGGCTTTTCACCGCCAACGCGTTGGCGCCTACGCCCACGCCATGGTGGAGAACGCCCGGCGCACCCGTGAAAGCTGGCAATCGGGTACCGTGGTGGATGTGTCGCTGGCCATGATGGAGATGGGACTGGCCATCGTGGCCCAGACCCTCTTCGGGACCGCGCTAGGCGAAGAAGCGCGCCAACTGGCCGCCGCCATCAACACCATCATGGGCATGTACAACTACATGATCGTGATGCCGGCGGCGGAAACGCTGGTCCATCTGCCCCTGCCCAAGGTCGGCACCTTCAAGCGCGCCCGCGCCCGGCTGGACGCCACCGTGTACCGCATGATCGAGCAGCATCGCGGCTCCGGCCCGGGCGAGGATCTGCTTTCCATGCTGCTGGAGGAATTTGCCTCTCCGCAGGATAGGGTTTATCTCCGCGACCAGGTCATCACCATTTTTCTGGCCGGCTACGAAACCATTGCCAACGCGCTGAGCTGGACCTGGTACCTGCTGGCGCAAAATCCGCAGGCCGAGGAACGCTTTCACGCGGAGCTTGACGAGGTGCTGGCCGGGCGTCTGCCCGCCCTTGATGATCTGCCTCGCCTGCGCTACACCGAGATGGTGCTGGCAGAGTCCATGCGCCTCTACCCTCCCGCCTGGGCCATGGGAAGGCGCGCGCTGCGCGATTTCGCGCTTGGACCCTACTGGCTGCCCGCCCGCACCACCGTGCTCATGAGCCAGTACGTCATGCACCGCGATCCACGCTATTATCCCGACCCGCTGCGCTTCGACCCCGAGCGCTTCACGCCCCAGGCCAAGGCGGCGCGCCCCAAGCTGGCTTATTTTCCCTTCGGCGCGGGAGCGCGGCAGTGCATTGGCGAATCCTTTGCCTGGATGGAAGGCGTGCTGGGGCTGGCTACCATCGGCCAGCACTGGAAGCTGCGGCTGGAGCCCGGCCAGAAGGTGGAACCGCAGCCGCTCATCACCTTGCGACCCAGGAACGGCCTGCGCATGCGGGTGGAAAAGAGAAAATGACGATTGATGATTTTCGATTGACGAGTGCGCGGGGATGGCGGGGGAGGACCCAGCGCCACCAGCCCCGGGGGAGAGCTATTTGGCTGCCGAAGTCGCGGCCTGGCTCTCGGGAACGCGAGAGCGGCGGTAAACGATCAGCTGAATAATTGCCAACAGCGTGATCAGGCTGATGGTGATCAGCGAGCCCACGCAATATTCGCACCACAC
>DATGGJ010000750.1:0-7807 GCA_035308585.1 Terriglobales bacterium | reverse complement strand
CGGCTGGATGGTGGCCGAATTGCGCGACTTGATGGTGGCTACGTACTCGCTGGTGTCCTGCACCGTGCTCAGCTCCGCCGGCATGACCTTCACCTGCGCCGGCGGGGGCGCCTGCATAGACGCGGATACGTCGTTCCCACTGCAGCCCGCCAACATCAACACGGCCAGTACAGCCAGGGCCGCTCCGGCCCCACCGGCCGGCTTCAGTTTGCCTCCACTCTCGCTTTTCATTCGCTCCTGCATTTCCGTCCCAACGCCCGGAACCCGCCGCCATCTGGGCACCGCTAGAATCCGGTGTTAGTGTCCAGTGTCTCAGAAACCTGCGGGAAAGGAAATTGTGCGACCCGGAAATTCCTGGCAGCCCGCGCAGTTTGGCGCGCTAAAGACGAGGCCTGCCCCCACTCAGCCTCAATAACTTTTGTGCTGTATCTCCATCAACCTTCTGGCAATTGCGCTAAGCTTGATTGCCTGGCAACGGCGGACACGCTTAAGTTCCCGGCGCTATCGCTGGACGCCGCTCCCCATGACCGCCCCTGCCCAATCCGGTTTCGAAGCGGCCCTGGTTTCCAAGCTCACCCGCCGCCTGGTTCCCTTCCTCTTCCTGCTCTACATCGTCGCCTATCTTGATCGCATCAACGTGGGCTTCGCCGCGCTGCAGATGCAGGGCCAGCTGCATTTGAGCGATGAAGTTTATGGCCTGGGCGCGGGCCTGTTCTTCGCTGGCTACTTTGTCTTCCAGTTACCCAGCAATCTGCTGCTGGAGCGCGTAGGCGCGCGCCGCTGGCTGGCCGCTCTGATGGTGGTGTGGGGCGCGGTTTCCACGTCCATGATTTTCGTGCGCACGCCCCACGGCTTCTACGCCCTCCGCTTTCTGCTGGGAGTGGCTGAGGCCGGATTCTTTCCCGGCGTCATTCTCTATCTGAAAAATTGGTTTCCCGCCGATGCCCGCGCCCGCACCGTGGCCTGGTTCATGACCGCCGCCCCCCTCTCTGGAGTGGTGGGCGGCCCCATCTCCGGCGCCCTGCTCGGCTTGCACCATGCCGGCCTGGCGGGCTGGCAGTGGATGTTCATCATGGAGGGCATACCGGCCATGCTGCTGGGCGGGCTGGCGGCGTGCTATCTCACCGATCGCCCGGCCGCGGCTACCTGGCTCTCCGATGAACAACGCGATTGGTTGCTTGCCACTTTACGCCAGGAGAGCCAGGAAACCGCCGCTGTTTCCCGCACCAATGTTTGGGCCGCGTTCACACATCCCGGCATCTGGCTGCTGGTTCTGGTCTATTTCGGGCTGGATACGGTGTCCTACGGTATCAGCCTGTGGCTGCCCAACCTGATTCGCAGCCTTTCCGGGGTAAGCGATTTCGTGATTGGGTTGCTGTCCACCATTCCTTACGTCGCGGCCGCCATCTCCATGGTGCTGGTGGGCATGCACTCTGACCGCTCCGGCGAGCGCCGCTGGCACACCGCCCTGCCCGCCTTCGTCGGGGCCTCTGGGCTCCTGCTGGCCGCGCAATCCACTTCCGTCGTCCCCATGATTGCCGGCATTACCGTGGCGGTGCTGGGCGTGTTCTCCATGCTCGGTCCCTTCTGGACCATGCCCACCAGCCTGTTGACCGGAAGCGCCGCAGCGGCGGCAATTGCCCTCATCAACTCCGTGGGCAACCTGGGTGGATTTTTTGGTCCTTACATCATCGGCCTGGTCCGCACCCATACCGGCAGCTTCAAGAACGGCCTGCTCGTGGTTGGCGCCACCCTGGCCGTGGGCGGCGCCATTGCCTTGCTGGTGCGCCTCCGCGCCGTGGTCCATGTCCAGGGCCAGGCCGCCGACACGTTATGACCTCGGCCGCCGCTGTTTGCGGCATCCGTTTGCAGACCGGAGGCATTGGTGGGATGATTACACTTGATGTAATCGGGAGGGTCCCCATGAAATTCCGAATTGGAATGTGGGCCATCGCAGGCTTTCTGGTCGCGGCCGCCTGGGCTATTTATGCCCTCGCCAGCTTTCCCAGTCCCATAACTCCTGCCCAGCCGCTGGTGTGGAATCTTGCTCTTCTAACCCAACCTATCGCATACGCCAGCTTTCATTTTCACTTCCCTGCTTCCATCTACCTGGTGTTCGTCAGCAATGCCGCCATCTATGCGTTGCTCGGTCTGATCGTCGAGACCTTGAGGCGACAACTGGTACACGCCAAGTAATTCCCAACCGTCCGCTCTGGATTTTCACTTTTGCTGCTCCCGGAACTGTGGTCTACTGTCGTGGCTCGCCGTGTCCAGCCCTGGCGCCATGACGTCCCTGCCCTCCGCGTTCCCTGCTGCCGGGGCCGCAAGCACGGTTGAACTGAGCAACGTCCGCAAAACCTACGATCAGTTTGTCGCGGTGGACGCTCTTTCCCTGCTCATCCAGCCGGGCAAGGTTCATGGCCTGTTGGGACCGAACGGCGCCGGCAAAACCAGCACTCTTCGCATGCTCATCGGCATCATCGTGCCCGACTCGGGAGAAATTCGCGTCTTTGGCGAGTCCTTGCGCCGCGCCCATATCCAGCGCATGGGCTACCTCCCGGAGGAGCGCGGCCTCTACCGCAAAATGAAAGTGTTGGACCACCTGGTGTTCCTCGGCGAACTGAAGGGCCTGGGCCGGCGCGAAGCCGCCGCACGCGCCCTGCGCTGGTGCGAGCGGCTCGACCTGTCCGCCTGGACAAGTAAAAAAGTCGAAGAGCTTTCCAAGGGCATGCAGCAGAAGGTCCAGTTCATCGGCGCGCTGCTGCACGAACCGGATCTCATTGTCATGGACGAGCCTTTTTCCGGTCTCGACCCCGCCAATACCGTGGAACTCAAGGATGCGCTTCTCGAACTTAAAAAGGCGGGCAAGACCATCCTGCTCTCCACCCACCGCATGGACCAGGCGGAGCGCCTGTGCGATTCCATCTGCCTCATCAATAACGGACGCGGCATCCTGCAGGGCGACCTCAACCGCATCAAAGCCGGCTACGGCAAACGCAATGTGCAGATCAAATATGAAGGCGATTCCAGTTTCCTGCGCGAGCCCCGGCTGGTGCGGTCCTTCAACGACTATGGCAACTATGTGGAGGTGCGGCTGGCGCCCGGCGCCGATGCCCAGGAACTCCTGCGTCTGGCTGGTGCTCATGCCCGTCTGAGCAAATTTGAGGTGGAGGAGCCCTCGCTGGAGGAGATCTTCATTGACGCGGTGAACCATGCGTAACGTATGGCTCATCATCCGGCGTGAATATGTGGAGCGGGTTCGCACCCGCTCCTTTCTCGTGCTTACCCTGCTGCTGCCCGCCATGATGGCGCTGGCTTTTGTGCTTCCCTTGCGCCTGGCCTCTATGAGCGTGGGCAAGCCGGAGCATCTGGTGCTGGTGGTTTCCAGCCAGCCCTTCGGCGAAATGGTGCGCCGGCAACTGCTCTCCCAAACTCCCGCAGCCAACGAAGAAAACACCGGCGAGCAGATCAACCAGGCCGGGCACTCTGGCGCCCACTACGTGATTGATGTGGAAACTCAAGCCACCGGCGCCGAGCGCGCCCTCCTGCGCTCGCAACTGGCCGCGGGCGCCATCGACGGCTATCTGTGGCTCACCGACAACGCCATCCAGTCCAGGAAAATCACCTACACCGGCCGCAACATGGCCGGTCTTCTGGAACGCTCCTGGATCAGAGATGGCCTGGGCCGCGCCCTGGTAGAGCAGCAACTGATGGCGCGCGGCCTCACTCCGGCGCAGACCGAGAAAGTGCTCCAGCCCGTGCAGGTGGAAACGGTGCGTGTGGAGCACGGCCGCGAAGGCAAAAGCGACGACCGGGCCATGTTCTTCGCCGTCTTCGCCATGGTCATGCTGCTGTACGTGGCCGTCATCTTTTATGGCGTTTCCGTCATGCGTTCGGTGCTGGAGGAGAAGAACACGCGCATCATGGAAGTGCTGCTCTCCTCCACCACTTCCACCGAACTGATGGCCGGCAAACTGCTGGGCGTGGGCGCAGTGGGCCTGACCCAGATCGGCATTTGGATCATCATGGCCGGCTTGATCGCACTGCCTTCCCTGGCCTTCTATCCCAGCCTGAGCGAAATCCGCATTCCTCCTCTGGCCCTGGCCGCTTTTGTGCTGCTGTTTCTGCTCGGGTATCTGCTGTACAGCGCGGTGTATGCCGCCATCGGGGCCATGGTCACCACCGAGCAGGAAGGCCAGCAACTGCAGTTCATCATCGTGCTCCCGCTGATCATTGCCGTTTTCCTCATGGGCCCGGTTATGCGCGCGCCGGACGCGCCTTTCGCCGTCTGGACCTCAATGGTTCCCTTCCTATCGCCCGTGCTGCTCTATCTCCGCATCGCCGTGCAGCCCCCGCCGGCGTGGCAGACGGCCCTATCCCTGGCTCTCCTGGCCGCAACCATCGCCGGCATGCTGGTACTGTGCGCCCGCATTTACCGCGTGGGCGTGCTCATGTATGGCAAGCGCCCCACCCTGCCGGAAATCCTGAAGTGGTTGAAATACGCCAAGGCCTAGGAACCTGCGGGATTTGTAGCAAGGCTTGGCGCGCGGGTTTCAAATCGTTACTCCTAATCCTTTAATCGCCAGTCATTCCTCAGGGCAAATGGTCGAGATAGCAGGGCCCGTTCGTGGGCTGTGCCGGCGGGGTGGGCGGTGTCGCCCAGGGCTCGTTGACGAAATCAAAGAACTCGCTCATATCCATCTGTGCCGCGTCCCTGGCGGTCAGGCTGGGCAGGTTGAAACGCGTTTCGATGAATTTGAGCAGAGCCGTGTAATCGGCCACGGTGTGGGAAACGTAGTGCTTTTTGGCAAATGGCGAAATCACGATCAGAGGAACGCGGTAGCCGGTGAGGGTGAAGTTGCAGGTATAGCCGCCGGCGCCGTTGCCGGCAGCGCAAATGTCGGGAGTGGGCGCGCTGACCAGGTCGCTGGGCGCAATGCCGTCCGGACTCACGGCCGGCTGAGGCGGGACGTGATCGTAAAAACCGCCCCCTTCGTCAAAGGAAAGGAAGAAGACCGAGTCCTTCCAGGAAGAACTGCCCATTAACGCGTTGATCAAGGAGGCCGCGTATTGGCTGCCGGTTTCTACGTTGGGGATGGCATTGGCCGGCAAATCGTCGTCCGCCGGGTGTTCGTCCAACAACTCCTGCGAAGCCGGCTCGATAAACGCTACCTGCGGCAGGGTTCCGTTTTGCAGGTCGCTGAAGTACTGGGCTATGGGAACCAGGTTCTGCGGATACTGATGGACGATGGTGCTGCCGAAAGTGAACTGGTTCATGTAACTCTGCGCAAACAGGCAACTGGGAGTGGTGCAACCGGTGGAGTCGGGATGCACGTAGATTTTCCAGGAGATGCCGTTGTTCTGTAAGAGCTGAAAGATGGTCTGGTCGGAGAGCTGCGGGGTGGTGGGAGTAAGCGGATAGACGTGACCGTGGGAGGTACCCGCGTACAGGTACATGCGGTTGGGCTGGGTACGCGACATTACGGGAGAGAACCAGCGGTCGGAGGTTCCGAAATTAGAAGCCATGAAGTAGTAGTAGGGCAGCTCGCGGTCGGTGTAGTAACCCATAACCCGGATGCCCTTGTTGTCAATATAGGGCAGGCCGGTGGTGGGACTCTTTTCGCTGGCGGCGGTGCGGACAAAACCGTCCAGCAAAGGAGTGCTGGAGGTGGGATCCTCGTGATTCCAGTCGGCGTGGCTTTCGTTCCAGGACGGGCTGGGATTCTCCACGCAAGTGGTGGTCAGATGATAGGCGCTGACGGAGGTGCCGGCCGTGGTGCCGGGGTTGGAAGCATCGGCAGGCTCGCCGTCGAAAGGCTCGGAGGAGTAGCCGTTGGCCGACCAGTAGTCCGGCAGATGGCCGAAATAGTGGTCGAAGGAGCGATTCTCCTGCAGCAGGATCACGATGTGGTTGATCAGGCTCACGTCACCCTTGCGGAAACTCGCGCCCACCGTCTGGTTGCTGTTCAGAGTGATGGTGCAGGTGGAGGCGCTGCCGCTGCAGGCGCCGCTCCAACTGTCCAGGCCGGAACCGCCGCCGGGGGTGGAGGTAAGCGTAATCTTGGTGCCCTGATTGAAAGTTGCCTGGCAACCGGTCGGGCAATTGATGCCTTTGGGCTCGCTGGTCACCGTGCCTGAGCCGGGACCGGATACGGTGACGGTCAGGGTTGCCGTCTGCGGAGGCGTGGGCGGCGTGGTACCGCCACCATTACCAGAACTTCCCTTCGCGGCCTGGCAATTGGTGAAAACAGCAAGCAGCAGGAAGAGAAAACAGGTATAGCCGATTTTGCGCATGGATCTCCTAACCTGGCCAGAACAAGTGAGATGAGCGGCCCGGAGCTGCTGGTTGGCCCGGAAAAGGCGGGGAAATCAGGTGATTTCAAACGGAATTCGTCTGCAAGATTGCTGCTGCGTGCGGGCAACTACTCTGCTAGACTGCGCCCAAAAGCATGCCAAAACTTTGTTTCCTGCTCTGCCTTCTGATGGCGGCAGCCTGCTCCGCCCAGCAGACCCCGCCGATGCCGGAGCCGTCTAATACTTTCCTTGCGCCGGTCCCGCGGGCGGAGCATCACTTTTTTGACAAGACCAATCTTGCCCTGCAGAGCTGGAACGTGACGGCGGAGACCTTTGACGCCGTCACCACCCGGCACGCGCTCGACGGCCGACCTGTCCACGAGCTCAATCCCTTTGGCGCCTTGTTCGTGAACCACGGCTGGGCCGGGCAGGCGGTGTTCAGCTACGGCTTTGGCGTGGGCGGACCGCTGCTCACCAGTTATCTGCTGCACCGCACCGGGCACCACAAGCTGGAGCGCTGGGTCACGGCCATCAATGCGCTGGGTTCCACTACTGCCGGCGGCTGGAACCTGAAACACTAAAACCCGCCTCAGCCCCCGACCGCCTGCCTTTTAAGTGTGGACTCGTAAGTTCTCCACGCCAACTCAACTGCCGGCAATCGCCCTCACCCACGTTTTCGGTTTCCGTCAGGCTGCGGTTAAGAAACCGACGCCAGCTCAAACTACGGGGCGGAAGGACCGGCTCAGGCGGCCATGGATCTATGCCGGGGCATGGCCTGGACGAAGCGCGCCAGGTCCAGCCACAGCATCTGTTCGTTGAGCGGGTCAGCGCACAAGCGTTCGATAGTGCGCACCAGCTCCAATTCAGAATCGCGCGGTATCGAACTGCGGCGCAGTCCCTGGCCGGAAAACAGCATCACCTTGCACGCGGGCAGCAGCCGGCGCAGAAGCAAGGCCTCTTCCATTTCGGAGATGCCGCTGACCGAAAGATCGCTCACAATCAGGGCGGGTTGGGTGCGGCGGGCATGCTCGAGCAGCGCCAGTCGGTCCGCCATTTCTATATTCAAGCCATGGCGCCGGAAGATTCTTGCCATCTCGAGGGCCATCCGGCTGCCCCGAACCACGACGATTTTTGCTCCCGGCCTCTCCTGAAGACCGAAGCGCCGGCACAGCCTTTCCCTTATCCCCTCTAAAATCCGGCCTGCTGCCCCCGCGTACTGCACTTTTAACCTCGCTCCCGGCCAAGCCGCCGCTTTATTGTAGGCTGCTCGAGCTTTTGGACCCGCCGCCTTGCCTGAAAAATCGTCCTAATGAGACCGATGATTCGGGCTCGACAGCAGGATGCCTGAAGAACAAAGTACGGCTAAATGTCGTGACCCGACCTAACTGAATCTCCCCTCGCCATCGTCATTTCCGCGGCTCAACGAACGCGCCCGCTCCGCTTCGCCTTGTGGCATGATGGATAGGAGTCCGCATCAGGCGGTTGGCGAAAGCGCGAAACTCCTTCTCCTCCG
>DATGGJ010000749.1:0-4493 GCA_035308585.1 Terriglobales bacterium | reverse complement strand
CATTGATGCGCTGGCCGCATGTTTCCCCGCTGGAACGCTGACGGGCGCGCCCAAAGTGCGGGCCATGCAGATCATCGAAGAGCTGGAACCGGTGCGGCGGGGCGTGTATGGCGGGGCGGTACTGTACGCGGACTTCGCCGGGAACCTGGATTCCTGCATCACCATTCGCACCATGGTGGTGAAGGGCAAGCGCGCCTACCTGCAGGCGGGGGCGGGCATTGTCGCCGATTCGGAACCGGAACGCGAGTATCAGGAGTGCCTCAACAAAGCGCAGGCCGGCTTGCGCGCGGTGCAGCTGGCGCGGAGCGGGCTGGAGTGACTTTTCGCCGCCAAAACCCAAATTTCACCGCCGAGACGCCGTGGGCGCGGAGGAAGACACTTGCAATTGAGGATCTTGCGGGGAGCCGCAGTCCCTTGCGGAATGCAAGGGCTGAGTTTAGATTCCTTGGCACGCTCTGCGTCCCGGCGATGAATAATCAGGGCCGGATGCCGACCACGGCCAGCATTCTGCCGACTACGCCGTTTTCTTTGCGATAAGAGAACAGAAGGTCGGGGCGGCAGGAAGTGCAGAGCGGGGAAGCGCTGATGTTTCCGGCGGGCACGCCGGCATCGAGCAACTGGCGGGTGTTGGCGGCCACCAGGTCGAGAAAGAGCAGGCTTTCCTCCGGACCGTGGCCGGGGGCACGGGCGGTGAGGAACAGCAGCGGATATTTTTCGTGCACTGGATTGGAGTCGCGCACCTCGCGAAAAAGTTCATCGGCATATGCGAACTGAGAACGGAACTTTTCCCGCACCTCCTCGCCTACCTGGTAGCAGCAGGAATGAATGGCGGGCCCGATAGCCGCACGCAAGTCGGCGGGATCAGAACCAAACTGGCGGCGCATTTCGCCCACACCTTTTTCCACGATGCGTTTCAGGGTGCCGCGCCAACCGGCGTGAAAGGCCCCCACCGCGCGGCGTTTACTATCCGCCAGCAGAACGGGAAGGCAATCGGCGGTCTGCACGCCGAGCAGCAGGCCTGGAGCGTCGGTGATCAGGCCATCGCCGGCAGCATGGGCATCGGCAGCGGTGACGTAATGAATCAGGTCGGAGTGCACCTGGCGCTGCGTGGCCAGGCGCCAGTGGGAAGAATGGGCGCCCAGGGCGCCCAGGAAGATCTCGCGGTTCCGCTCGACGGCGGCGCGGCTATCGTGCCTGGTGAATCCCAGGTTCAGCGACGAGCCGCCGTAGACCGCCGAGCAACCGCCCAGACGCGTGCTGAAGCCGTGCACCAGCCAAGGACAGTTGAAGATTTCTGATTGAAGAATTTCGATTTTCGACTTTTGCCGGCGCGTGGCGGCGCGCAATCTGGAGACCATGGATTTCATTCTAACCGCGGCCGTGAAGCGGAACGACAGCCGACCGTAGGCAGTGAAGGACAGATGTCATGGACAACTGACGAGCGGACCGAGCCGCAATGACTTCGTATATATTGTTAGGTTGCCATGTACGAGGATTTTCGCGCTACCGAACGCTGGTCACAAGAAGAGGTGCACTGCCTGTACCAGGCGCTGGTGCTGGCCATCTCCACGCGCCACGCCGACGCTGTGGACATCAAGTTCCTGGCCAATGGCCGGCCGGTATGGATAGCCTTGCCGCTGCCCGGGTGGGTGGAATACAAGCAGCGCACGGGTAAAACCATTACCGATCCGCTGGCGGTTCAGGTCGCCGGCCATTATCTGAAGACGGCAATCGAAAGCGGCGAAGATGGGGGACGGGAGCTCCACGCGCTTACCGTGGACCAGATGCTCGAGCATTTGGAGGCGGTTCTGGAGGAAGCGCGCACCGGGGTGGCGGTTTAAAAAGCAACCCTGGGTCCGGCATTTCGGATCACACGCCATGGTGACGAAAGACACTTTCCCGCGTACCTCGGGCAAGCGAAAATCAGAGCCCGGACCGCGCCCGGCGGCCGCAAACTTGGAAGCGGCGGCGGTTTAGGGCACAATACCGGTCTGCATCTGCAAGGAGCCATGCTCATGTCCATCACCGTTCAACCCAGCCTGGCGGAGTTATTGCGTCACGGAAAGGTGCATCGCAACCTCAACGCCGCGCCCCTGGTGGAGATAGCCATCAGCCGGGGCGAGGCCCGGCTGGCCAGCAATGGGGCCCTGGTCGCCTATACCGGACGCACCGGGCGTTCGCCGAAAGACAAGTTCACGGTCAAAGATGAGCTCACCGCGGATCGTGTGCACTGGGGCGCCATCAATCAGCCTTTCGAGCGGGAAAAATTTGACGCTCTCTATGACAAGGTAGTGGAGCACCTGCGCGACCGCGACCTGTTCGTACAGGACCTGTTTGCCGGCGCGGATCCGCAATACCGCCTGCCGGTGCGGGTAATCACCGAGCACGCCTGGCAGAGCCTGTTTGCGCGCCAGCTTTTCATCCGTCCTACGGCCCAGGAACTGCAAACCCATCAGCCCGACTTTCTGGTGGTTGCCGCGCCTGAAGTTCATGCCGACCCAATGCATGACGGCACCAACTCCGGCGCCTTCATCCTGGTGAACTTTACCCGGCGCATGATTTTGATCGGGGGCACGGCCTACGCGGGTGAAATCAAGAAGTGCATTTTCGGGGTCATGAATTTTCTGATGCCGCCGCGCGACGTTTTCCCCATGCACTGCTCGGCCAACATCGGCAAAGACGGAATGACGGCGCTGTTCTTCGGGCTTTCAGGAACGGGCAAGACCACGCTCTCCGCCGATTCCAACCGGCGGCTGATCGGCGACGACGAGCATGGCTGGAGCCAGCAGGGCATCTTCAATTTCGAAGGCGGCTGCTACGCCAAGTGCATCCGGCTCTCGCAGCAGAAAGAGCCGCAAATCTGGAACGCCATCCGCTTCGGGTGCGTGCTGGAAAACGTGGTGCTGCAGCCGGAAACCAACGTGCCCAGCTACGACGACGAGAGCGTAACCGAAAACACGCGTGCCGCCTATCCGGTGGAGTTTATTGATAACGCGGAGATACCCGGGATTGGCGGCCATCCTAAGCACGTGGTCTTCCTCACCGCCGACGCGTTCGGGGTGCTGCCGCCGATATCGCGCTTGAATCCGGAACAGGCCATGTATCACTTCCTTTCCGGCTACACGGCCAAGGTGGCGGGAACCGAAGCCGGACTGGGCAAGGAACCGCTGGCCACCTTTTCCACCTGCTTCGCTTCGCCCTTCCTGCCGCTGCGCCCCAAGGTCTATGCCGAAATGCTGGGCCGGCGCCTGCGGGAGCACAAAGCCAGCTGCTGGCTGATCAATACCGGCTGGCAAGGCGGCAAGTTCGGAGTAGGGCGGCGCATGGACCTGAATTACACCCGGGCCATGGTGCGGGCTGCCGTGGACGATCGCCTGAATGATGCGGAATTTGAGGTGGAACCGTCATTTGGACTGAGCATTCCCAAGACGGTACCCGATGTTCCTCGCGACCTGCTGGCGCCGCGTAACGCCTGGGCGGACAAAGCGGCTTACGACCGGGCGGCGCAGGAGTTGTCGGAGCGATTTCACCGCAACTTCGAGAAATTCGAGGCGCCGGAAGAAGTGCGGGCGGCGGCACCGGCGCCGGTCAAGAAGTAGCAGACCTGGACTTCAGAGGGCGGGGAACTTCGCCCAGGACGCTGGTCCGCGAGACTTCAGCATCCACTTTGACCTGCAATTCTTACGCCGCCTCTTGGCTGGCCGCGTTAATGTCCTCCACGCGCATCCCTATCCAACGGTGGCGGGGCTCCGCGACCAAATGGTTGGCCAGCACCACATTGGGGTGGTGAGCGTAGCGGTTTTTGACTGTCTCCACCGCCTCGCGACTGGTCCAATGGCTGATGACCAGGATGTGGCCGCCGTCCTCCAGGTCGCGCACAATTTCATGGTCCAGGTAGCCGGGAAACTGGCGCATGTCTTGCCAGATTTTGCGCGTGACTTCCAGCCCGCTTTCCGCGCTGGCAGCGGGAAAACGTAACTCCCAGAGTACCGTCACGTTCATCTCGCATCTCCCTTACAGAATGTAGGATGACGGCGCCACCCTTTGGGGAGCGTCTTAATTGGGAAGCCCCACCTGGGCAAGGAGTTGCTGGAAACGCGGGTCATGGCGCAGAGGGGCAAATCTGCGGTTCGGGACTTTGAGATACGTGAGTTCCGGATCACGTTCCGCATAAGCCTTTTGGAGCCAAGCGAAAGCCTGGTTTGTGTCACCCAACGCCCCGTAGAGAATTCCGATGGAAGCGGAGGGCACGGTTCCCTGGTTGTGCAATCTGGTGAAGGTGGCGAGGATGGCACGGGCCTCCTCACGCTTGCCTGCGGTCGCCTCGGCGAAACCCAGGTCGAGCATGAGTTCCTTATCATCACCTCCGGAAAGCTGCACCGCCTGCTGAAATTGGTTCAGTGCTTGTTCGAACTTCCCCTGATTCAGGTATGCCCAGCCCAGAGTCTGGTGGGCGGGGGCAAAATGGGGGTCCATTTCCAGAGTCTTCCTTA
>DATGGJ010000748.1:0-13951 GCA_035308585.1 Terriglobales bacterium | reverse complement strand
GAAAGCGATTGAAGCGGTGCGCACCTGGAAGTTCGAGCCGGCGCGCAAAGACGGACAGCCGGTGGCGGTACAGATCAATGTGGAAGTGAACTTCCGGCTGTACTGAGCCGCAGTGCCAAGCTTCCGGAACGAGGTTTCAAGGTTTCACAGGTTTCACAGGTTTCAAAGTTTCGCAAAACCAAGGTTAAGAGACTCAAACCTCGTGAGATAGAAACTGGGTTTGAAACTCGAAACTTGAAACCCGAAACCTACGTCGGCGAAACTTTGAAACCTTGAAACCTGCTTTTACCGCCGCATCGCCTTGCGGAAGGGAGCGACCTTCTCCTTAGCCGTCTCCTTGGCGGAAGCCGCCCAATCGCCGCCCTTATCAATCATGTCTTCCGCAGTTTCCTTCCACTCGGAGAAGGCGTCCACGGCATCTTCATATTTGCGCCGCAGCAGACGGCGGGTCTTTTTGCCCTCCTGGGGAGCGAGCATGAGCGCGACTAAGGCGCCGGCTCCTAATCCGACGAGCAGGAAGGTGATTGCCATGCCAGCGCTGCCACCGCGGCGCTGCGAGCTCTGATACTCTCCAATGCGTTCGTATTCGGCCATACAGTTCTCTCCTGTTCTCCGTTGCTTATAAAAAATGGTAGTCGCGCAGCATCAAGCAGGCAAGGCTCAACTTGTCTTCCGGCCGATCCCGCAAATTACGGCTCTAGTCCTGTTGATTAGAAAAGCGATCGCGGTGGTGTGTTGTCCGGCATAGGAAGGATTGTGAGCTGCAGGTTGGGGACGAAACTCGCGGGCGGGGCGCCCGCGCCACTGTTTCCAGACCCGATTTCGCGGGCGAGGGCGCCGCGCTACAAGGACCAGCGGTTCCCAAGTTTCCCATCCATTGTGTAAACTAAAGTGTTTGGCTGCACTCTGCGGCGGCATTCTGGGCCGCGGTATCCGCCGGCCTTCATACTATTTCAAGCAAGGAGAAGTTTCCCCGCATGTCTATTCCCGCAACCCAGCTGCGCCCCGGCATGGTCATCAAGCACAACAATGACCTGCACGCGGTGTTCAGCGTCGAGCACCGCACTCCCGGCAACCTGCGCGCGTTCATCCAGGCCAAGCTGCGCAACCTGCGCACCGGCGCCATGTTCGAGCACCGCTTCCGCTCCGCCGATGCCATCGACAAGGTAACCGTGGACGAGGTGAAGATGGAATATCTGTACAACGACGGTGACAGCTATTACTTCATGAATACCGAGAACTACGAGCAGACCTATCTGGGCAAGGACATTCTGGGCGATGCGGTGGATTACCTGATCCCCAACCTGCAGATTGACGTGGAGTTCTTCGACGGCAAAGCGGTGGGCGTGGAACTGCCGCAGACGGTGGACCTGACGGTGGTGGAAACCGAGCCCGGCCTGAAGAGCGCCACCGCCAGCAGCGTGACCAAGCCGGCCAAGACGGAAACCGGGTTGATCGTACAGGTGCCGCCGTTCATCAATGAAGGCGAGAAGATCCGGGTGGATACCTCGGAAGGGGCGTATCTGTCCAGAGCGTAATTAAGAATTGATGAACGAAGAATGAAGAATGAAAACCTTAATTGACGATTGACCAATTACGATTGACGATTGCAAGGCGTGCGGCCTGGTTTCAATCGTCAATCATCAATCTTCAATGTCAATGCCACATGGTTCCAACTGACAAGAGTGCTTCCGCCCAGGCTCGCCGCTTTGTGGTGCGCGGGCGGGTACAGGGCGTGGGTTTTCGCTGGTTCGTGGAACGCGAAGCGCATATGCTGGGCGTTTCCGGCTGGGTGCGCAACAACGCCGACGGCAGCGTGGAAGTGCTGGCCATGGGCACGCGCGAGCAACTCCTGGGCTTGCGCTCACGCCTGCAGCAGGGGCCGCGGGCGGCCCGGGTGGATGCGGTGGAAGAGAAAGAGGCCAAGCCGGTAGCCGGATTAAATTCATTCCGCATTGAAGGAGCCTGGTAGATGGCGCAGCCGAGCGGCCGCACCAACTGTGATCACCTGAAAAAGCTGATTCGCGAAGTTCCTGATTTCCCGGTGAAGGGAATCCTTTTTTACGACATCACTACCCTGCTGAAGGACCGCGTGGGCTACGCCACGCTGATTGACGCGCTGGCCGAGTACTACCTGCCCAAAAAACCGCACCTGGTGCTGGGGATAGAGGCGCGAGGCTTCATTTTTGGCCCGGCGCTGGCCTACCGGCTGAACGCGGGATTTGTGCCGCTGCGCAAGCCAGGCAAGCTGCCGGCGGAAACGGCACGCTGGGATTACGAACTGGAGTACGGCAAGGCGGCGCTGGAAATCCACCGCGACGCCATCGAGCCCCGCCAGCGGGTAATCATCGTGGACGACCTGCTGGCGACGGGCGGAACGGCCGAAGCTTCCGTGCATCTGGCCAAGTCGCTGGGGGCGGAAATCGCCGGTCTGGGGTTCGTGGTCGAGCTCGATTTCCTCAAGGGCCGGGATAAGCTGGCGCCCTACGACGTGTACTCGCTGCTGCACTACGACAAGTAAGAGCGGGAGCCGGGAATCAGGAGTCGGGAGTCTGCGCAACCCAAGCAGTGAGCCGGCCAAATGCTTAGTTCGACTCTTCGCGAATCAAATGCTTTGCGATCCAGAGGATAAAGCCGACCAGCGCAGCAACTCCCATACCCACCAGGGCCACTAGTCGCTGCCAGCCACCCTCTGCAATTAACAATAGGTTGGCCGCGAGAATCACGGTCCAACTGAGCACATTTTTCCACTTTGTACGGTTTTCCAAGACTACTGCTCTTCCGCGCCGGCCGATCCGCGCAGGCGTTAGCGGAATCACGTTAGCACCTCGATGTCACGCTATCCCAGCTTCAATTGTGCTCCTGGGGGCAGGTAACCCTTGCGGTGAAACCAGTCCTCCATCTTTTCTTTCAGCTCATCCAGGGGAACGCGGGAGCCGATTTCCATCAGGCCGTCGGCGACGGGGAGGGTGTCGTCGAAAATGGAGGCGTTGGTGAAATTGCGCATGCTGAAGCTGTCCAGCCACTTCTGCGGGCAGGGATGGAGTTGGCGGTTGGCCTCGTATTGCACGCGGATCTTACGGGCGAACATGGGTAAAGACATTGTAGTTGGTAGCTGGTAGCTGGTAGCTGGTAGTTGGTAGCTCGTAGTTGGTAGCTGGTAGTTGGTAGCCGTCGGCTTTCGGCCCCCGCGAGTTTTTGTTTGTCATGTTGAGCGAGGGCGCACGCCCGAGTCGAAACACCCCTAGGCTGATGAAATCAATCGAACCGCCCAGGGGAATTCCCACAGTTCTAAACCCACCTAGAGTGTGGGAAGAAAATCCCTGAGACATCGAGGTAGCGTCAAGGTTGCAGGGGTGCTTCGACTGCGCCAACCGGTTCGCAAGCGAATCGGCTGGCTGCGCTCAGCATGACAGCTCAAAAAGGGGGAGATTCGAGTTCGCAAGCCAATCGACTGGCTTCGCTCAGCATGGCAGGCGCGAAGGAAAATGGCTCGGGTGCAAAATTAAATGGGCCGGAGACCAAGAAGCGGTGACATTCCTTGGCCACCAGCCCATTCGATCCTGAATTGGATCGGAGGTGATGCTTATATGCTAGACCCCTGGAGGCGAAAGTCAAGAGCGAATACGGGGTTGGCGTCTAAGCTGTTCAAAAATGGGACTTACAGCCGAGTGGAATAAGCTGGCGAGTAGCTGAAGTTGCGTTGACACTGCTCAAAGCCAGATGGTAGGTTCTAGAGTTTAGCCCAGTCATTCTCGCGGGCTTTCCGGGCGGTTTTTACCACAGGCACATGGACGAGATTCTCAGGCAATTAGGCGGATACCTGCTTGGCGCCATCCCCACCATACTGCTTTTAATGGTGGTGTTTACCGCCTATCGGGCCCTGGTGCACCGTCCCTTGTCGCGGGTATTGGCCGAGCGGCACAACCGCACCGAGGGGGCCATGGAGCGGGCGCGGGCGGACATAGCCGCGGCGGAAGCCAAAGCAGCCTTTTACGAACAGCGGCTAAGGGAGGCGCGGGCGGCGCTGTTCAAGGCCCAGGAGGCCAGGCGGAAGCAGGCTCAGGAGGCGCGAGCGGCGGCGCTGGCGGAGGCCCGGGCCCATGCCCAGCAACAAGTGGCGGAAGCTCGGGCAGGGATAGAGCGGGATAAAACGGCGGCCCAGGGCGGGCTGGAGGTAGAAGCGGCCCGGCTGGCGGACGAGATTATTCGCGCCATCCTGCGTCCGGCCACGGCGGCACAAAACCCGGTAGCCGGCGGTCGTTCATGATGGGCACAGCGCAATCCAACATAATTCCAGGGCGCAGGCTGGGGCGCGCCTTCCGGTTGAGCGCGCTTGCCTTGCTGCTGCTGTTTGGGGTGCTGCTGACGGGCGCCATGGCAGCCCCTCAGAACGGAGCGCAATCCGCCCCGGCTGGCCAGAAAAGCGCGCCTCCGGAGGGAACGGCCCAGGCGGGCACGGGGCAGAGCAGCAACAGCTTCGGGCAAGAACTGGCGCAAGCCTCCCGGGAAGCGGCGGGGGAAAGTGACCAGACCGCACAATTCAAATTTTCGCCCTCGGTGCGCTGGCTGGGACACGTGCTGGGCATCGGGGTACGGGGCGCGTACTGGCTTTCTTTCACCCTGAATTTCGCGGTGCTGGCGGTGCTGCTCTACCTGGTGTCGCGCTCGCGAATTCCGGCCATGTTCCGCAGCCGCACGGCCAGTATCCGCAAGGCGATGGAAGAAGCCGCGCGGGCCAGCGCTGAAGCGAACCAGCGGCTGGGGGAAATCGAGGCCCGGCTCTCGCGCCTGGATCACGAGATTTCGGCCATGCAACAGCAGGCGGAGAAGGAAGCGGCGGGCGAAGAAGAAAAGCTGCGGCTGGCGGCGGCGCAGGATGCCCGTCGTATGGTGGAGGCGGCGGAGCAGGAAATCGCGGCTGCTGCCACCATGGCGCGACGGGACTTGAAGGCTTACGCCGCGGAGCTCTCCGTGTCGCTGGCGGAAAAACGAATTCGAATTGACCAGGATACAGACGCTGCGCTGGTGCGCGGTTTCGCCGAACAGTTGAGCGACGGGATGCGCGGGCCGCACAACAATGGCGGAAAGGACGGACGCTAGACCATGGCCGCGGTCACCAACCGCTATGCGCGCGCCTTCGCCGACGTGGTGATGGAACGCCACCTGAATCCCGACCAGGTGCGGAGCGAATTGCGCTCGCTGGCGGAAGTGGTGGAACAGAACGGCGAACTGCGCCGGGTCTGGGAAGCTCCCGCCCTGCCGGCAACGCAGAAACGCGCGGTGCTCGACGCGCTGGTGCGGCGCGCCGGCGTTTCCGTTCTGACACGCAATTTTATGGCGGTGCTGATTGACCATGAGCGCATCGCGCTGCTGAACCAGGTGGTGCGCCAGTTCGAGGTGGAATTGGACCGGCGCCTGGATCTGACAGAAGCGGAAATCACCAGCGCCCGCGACCTGAGCCCGGAGGAGAAACGTCTGCTGGAGATAGAAATCGGCCGCATGACAGGCAAGCGGGTGCGGGCCAACTATTCTCGCGACGCCAGCCTCCTGGGGGGCGCAGTCATCAAGGTGGGCAGCACCATTTACGACGGTTCGGTCCTGGGACAATTGAACAAGATTCGCGAGCACCTGGTGGAAAGTCAGTAGTTGGCAGCTGGCAGTTAGTAGCTGGCATGAGTTGCCCCTTCCACCTACCAACTACCAGATACCAACTACTTGGAACCCAACAATGGCACAGATCAAAGCTGACGAAATCACACAACTGATTCGCGAGCAGATCGAGAATTACGAATCCAAGATCGCCGTGGATGAGGTAGGCACGGTGATATCCCTGGGCGATGGCATCGCCCGGCTTTACGGCCTGGACAAGGCCATGGCGGGCGAACTGCTCTCGTTTCCGCACGAGGTCAAAGGCATCGCCATGAACCTGGAAGAAGACCAGGTGGGCTCGGTGCTGCTGGGCGACTACACGGAAGTGCGGGAAGGCGACGAGGTGCGGCGCACCGGGCAAATCATGAGTGTGCCCGTGGGCGAAGCCCTGGTTGGGCGGGTGGTAAATTCGCTGGGCCAGCCGATTGACGACAAAGGTCCGATCGCCAGCGACAAGTACATTCCGCTGGAGCGGCTGGCGCCGGGCGTGATTTCGCGGCAGCCGGTGCGCGAGCCCATGGCCACCGGCCTGAAGGCGATTGACAGCATGATCCCCATCGGCCGGGGACAGCGCGAACTGATCATCGGGGACCGGCAGACGGGCAAGACGGCCATCGCCATAGACACCATCATCAACAACAAGGGCGGCGACCTGGTTTGCATCTACTGCGCCATCGGGCAGAAGCGCTCTTCCATTGCGCAGGTGGTGAAGACTCTGACTGACTTCGGGGCCATGGAGTACACCATCGTGGTGGCAGCCTCCGCTTCGGAGCCGGCGCCGATGCAGTACATTGCCCCTTATGCGGCCTGCGCCATGGGCGAGTATTTCCGCGACAGCGGGCGGCACGCCCTGGTCATCTATGACGATCTTTCCAAGCACGCGGCGTCCTACCGTGAGATTTCGCTGCTGTTGCGGCGGCCGCCGGGACGCGAGGCCTATCCCGGCGACGTATTCTACCTGCACTCGCGGCTGCTGGAGCGCGCGGCCAAGCTGAGCAATGACCTGGGCGGCGGTTCGCTGACGGCGCTGCCCATTATTGAGACGCAAGCGGGCGACGTCTCCGCCTACATTCCCACCAATGTAATTTCCATTACCGACGGCCAGATTTACTTGGAAACCGACCTGTTCAACAGCGGCATCCGGCCGGCGGTGAACGTAGGCCTGTCGGTGAGCCGCGTGGGATTCACCGCGGCCATCAAGGCCATGAAGCAGGTGGGCGCCACCCTGAAGCTGGAGCTGGCGCAATATCGCGAGCTGGCCGCTTTCGCGCAGTTCGGCAGCGACCTGGACAAGGCCACGCAGGCGCAACTGGCGCGCGGCGAGCGCCTGGTGGAGGTGCTGAAGCAGGGCCAGTACTCGCCGCTTCCCTTCTCCAAGCAGATTCTGATCATCTATGCCGGCACCAACGGCTACCTGGACGACTTGCCGGTGGAGCAGGTACGTCCCTTTGAGAAAGCGCTGTACGAATACGTGGACACCATGAACCCGGGGCTGTTCGAGGGCATCATGAAGAAGAAAGCGCTCGACGAACAGCTCAAAACGGAGATGAACAAGGCTCTGAAAGAGTGCAAGGAGCGGTTCGTGGCGGAGCAGCAAACAGCGGCGGCGGCGAAGTGATTGTCGCTTGAAGATTTACGATTGACGATTGAAAAGACGTGGCAATCAGCACTCAGCATTCAGCCGCAAAAGGTAGCTGGTAGCTAGTAGTGGGTAGTTGGTCCCCCGGTCCCGGGGCTGAATGAAGAATGTTGATCGAGGAATGAAAAGCGATGGCGAGGGCCCATTGGCAATCGTCAATCAATAACTGGCAACTGAGAACCGACAACTGATTCATGGCGGGCATACTCGACATCCGGCGGCGGATCAGAAGCGTGCGCAACACGCGGCAGATCACGCGCGCCATGAAGATGATTTCGGCGGCGCGGCTGCGGCGGGCGCAGGAGCGGGCGCTTTCGGCGCGTCCTTACGCGCAGATGCTGACCAACGTGCTCAAGTCGCTGGTGATGCGCGCCGAAGTATACGATCCGGAGACGGGCGAGCCGCGGCATCCGCTGCTGGCGCAGCGCGAAGAAAAAACGCTTCTGCTGATTGTGGTCACCGGGGATAAAGGCCTGGCCGGCGCCTTTAACGCCAACATTCTGAAGGCTGCGATGCGCTTCATTGAGGCCAGGCAGGGCCAGAACATTGATATTGAGAGCGTAGGGCGGAAAGCACGCGATTTCTTCCGGCGGCGCTTTCCGGTGGCACCGGTGGAACAACCGGAGATTACGGAGTCCGCGGAAGAAGGACTGGCGCCGGCGCCACGAGCCGAAGGGCGTTCTGGCGTGGTGCAGATTGTGGGCGAGCACGTGGGCATGCTGGGGCGGCTGGAATTCGCGCAGGGCAAGGCGCTGGGGGAAAGCATCATCGAGCGCTACAGGCGCTGCGAGATTGACGCGGTTTACGTGCTGTACAACGAATTCAAGTCTGTGGTTTCGCAGCGGGTGGTGGTGGACGAAGTGCTGCCCATCGCGCAGATTGGCGTTTCCGGAGTACGGCAGGCGGAGGAGATGGCGGAACAAGAGAAGCTGCGCGTGGCGGAAGCGGCGAAGTCTGCCGGGGTCGCCATCAGCGAGGCCGACACCAAAGCCATTGACGAGCGCGCGGCCGCCTTTGCCGCCGCGCCGGTGGACTACATCTATGAGCAGCCGCCGCAGGAACTGTTCCGCAGCATGCTGCCGCGCTACGTGGAGTTGCGCGTGTTTCATACTCTGCTGGAGTCGGTGGCGGCGGAGCACGCGGCGCGCATGACCGCCATGGATGCGGCCACCAACAATGCCAGCGAGATGATTGACGCGCTGACCCTGGCCATGAACCGGGCGCGCCAGGCCAAGATTACGAAGGAAATTATCGAGATTGTGAGCGGGGCAGCAGCGCTTTGAAAGATCAGCAGTTGGCAATTAGCATTTAGCCGGGAAATGTGATTGGCGGAACCAGCGTCCGGCCTCATGCTGAAGGGCTTTAGCCCCGAAGCATCTGGCGCGCAGAGGCACAGAACGTGGTGGGGCACGCGAGATCCTTCGCGGCTGAAGCCGCTCAGGATGACTCCGGAAGAGGGTAGTTGTGGCCCACCACAATCGTGGCTGGCTAAATGCGAAGTGCTAATTGCCAAATGCTACTGGCAGCTGACAACTAGCAACTAGGAACTGATACATGCCTGAAAACATTGGACACGTAATTCAAATCGCCGGACCGGTAGTGGACGTGCAATTCGAAGAAACCAAACTGCCACCCATCTACCAGGCGGTGCGGGTGGTGGGCGACGGCTTCAACACGCCGATGGAAATCAACGTCATCCTGGAAATCGAGCAGCACCTGGGCGAAGGCCGGGCGCGCTGCGTAGCCATGGAGCCCACCGACGGCATGGTGCGGGGGATGAAGGCCATTGACCTGGGCGAGCCCATCACCGTGCCGGTGGGCGCGGGCACGCTGGGGCGGGTGATGAACGTGATTGGCGAACCGGTGGACAATCTGGGCCCCATCCAGGCCAAGCAGCGGCTGCCCATCCACCGGCCGGCGCCGGCCTTCGATGAACAGTCCACCACGGCGGAGATGTTTGAAACCGGGGTGAAGGTCATTGACCTGATCCAGCCGTTTTTGAAAGGCGGCAAGATCGGGCTGTTCGGGGGCGCGGGAGTGGGCAAGACGGTTGTGATCATGGAACTGATCAACAACGTGGCCAAGCAGCACGGCGGCTTCTCCGTATTTGCCGGGGTGGGGGAGCGGACCCGCGAAGGCAACGACTTGTGGCTGGAGATGAGCGAGTCGGGCGTGATCAAGCCGGGGGTGCCCGAGGAATCGAAGGCGGCGCTGATTTACGGGCAGATGACGGAGCCGCCGGGCGCGCGCCTGCGCGTCGCGCTCACCGGGCTGACGGTGGCGGAATACTTCCGCGACGTGGAAGGGGCAGACACGCTGCTGTTCATTGACAATATTTTCCGCTTCACGCAGGCGGGCTCGGAAGTTTCCGCGCTGCTGGGGCGCATGCCCAGCGCCGTGGGCTATCAGCCCAACCTGGCCACGGAAATGGGTGAATTGCAGGAGCGGATTACCTCAACCAAGAAAGGCTCCGTCACCTCGGTACAGGCGATTTACGTGCCGGCGGACGATTTGACCGATCCGGCGCCGGCCACCACCTTTGCCCACCTGGATGCCACCACGGTGCTTTCGCGGCCGCTGACTGAAATTGGCATTTACCCGGCGGTGGACCCGCTGGGCTCCACTTCGCGCATTCTGGACCCGCGCATTGTCGGCCAGGAGCACTATGACGTGGCACAGGGCGTGAAGAAGGTGCTGCAGACGTATAAAGACCTGCAGGACATTATCGCCATCCTGGGCATTGACGAGCTCAGCGAAGAGCAGAAGCTGATCGTGGCGCGGGCGCGCAAGATGCAGAAGTTCCTGTCGCAGCCCTTCCACGTGGCCGAGCAGTTTACGGGACTGCAGGGACGCTACGTGAAAATCCAGGACACGGTGCGCAGCTTCAAGGAGATTCTGGAGGGCAAGCACGACGACATCCCGGAGCAGGCGTTTTACATGAAAGGCGACATTGACGAAGTGCTGGAGCACGCCGGCAAGCTGAAGGCGGCAGCAGCGTAAAGGCAGTGGTCAGTGGTCAGTGGTCAGTGGCCAGTTGGTTCGTGGGGGCTGCGAACTGAGTTGCCCGATTGAGAATTGCGATGGGGCAGTGGTTTTCTGATAACTGCGTGCGGTGAGCTGGTACCCCGCAACTGGGAACTGAGAACTGATTGGCGGATAGCATCCAACTCGAGATTGTTACCCCGGAACGGCTGGTGGTGCAAGACACGGTGGCGGAAGTGCAAATTCCCGGGAAAAATGGGTACCTGGGGATTCTGCCGGGACACGCGCCCCTGATTACCGAACTGAGCGTGGGCGAGATCAGCTATCGCATCAACGGCTACAGCCATTATCTGGCCGTGGCGTGGGGTTTTGCCGAAGTTCTGCCCACCAAGGTGACCATCCTGGCGGAAACCGCGGAGCGCGCCGAGGAAATAGACGTAGAGCGCGCCCAGCGGGCCAAAGAGGCGGCCGAGAAGATGCTGCACAGCACCGATCCCAGCACCGATTTCGCGCGTGCCTTAGAGGCGCTGAAACGCGCGGAAGTGCGCCTGGATGTTGCCGGAAAGCGGGGAGCGGTAGCGGGGGCGTAGTCGCTGGCTCCTGATATTCAGTTGTCCAACTCCCGTTGAATTGAAGCGAAACGCTAACCGCTCCATCCCCTGACGCCCGCCTTTCTCCCCTGTTACACTTTTAAGTTTCCTCTGCGAGCGGCGAGGCCAGCATGGAAATCAAGACCGTCGGCGTGGTAGGCGCGGGCACGATGGGCAACGGCATTGCCCACGTGTTTGCCAGCCATGGATACCAGGTGGTGCTGTGCGATGTGGAGCAGCGCTTTCTGGAGCGAGCGCTGAGCACCATCAGCAAGAATCTGGACCGCGAGGTCGCCAAGAACAAAATTACCGCTGAGGACCGCGGCGCCGCCCTGGCGCGCATCCAGCCGGCAACCGAGCGGGAGCGGCTGGCAGGCTGCGATTTCGTGGTGGAAGCGGCCACCGAAAAGTTCGAAATCAAGGCGCAGCTTTTCCGCGAGCTGGATCAAATATGCCGGCCGGAAGTGGTCCTGGGCTCGAACACCTCTTCCATTTCCATCACTAAGCTGGGGGCGCTGACCAGGCGCCCGCCGCAGGTGATCGGCATGCACTTTTTCAATCCGGTGCCGGTGATGAAACTGGTGGAGGTGATTCGCGGCCTGGCCACCTCGCAGGAAACTTACGAAACGGTGCGGACGCTGGCGGGGAAACTGGACAAAACGCCGGTGGAGGTAAACGACGCTCCCGGGTTCGTTTCCAACCGCGTGCTGATGCCTCTGCTCAACGAAGCCATGTACGCGGTGATGGAAGGAGTGGCCACACCGCAGGCGGTGGATGAGGTATTCAAGCTGGGCATGAATCATCCCATGGGGCCGCTGACCCTGGCCGACTTCATCGGTCTGGACGTGTGCCTGGACATCATGCGGGTGCTGCACGGCGGTCTGGGCGACCCCAAGTACCGGCCCTGCCCGCTGCTGGTCAAAATGGTGGACGCGGGCTGGCTGGGACGCAAATCGGGCCGGGGATTCTATACTTATTCCAGCTGAGGGCCCCTGATGCCAGAAGTTCCAGTGCCGCAACCCGCCGCCGCTTCCGGCCAAACACAAGAATCCACCAGCCACAGGTCAGTAGAAGCGTCCTCTGATGCCATTGCGGCACAGGCTCCAGGCAGTGAGCTGCCATGGTACGCGCTGGCGCTGCTGCTGGGAGCAATCAGCGGGTTCTTTGAGGTGGCGCTCGGGGACCTGATGCTGACCGGGTTCCTGGCCCTGTTTTTCTGCATGCTGATGGGCGGGTTACGTCCGGGGCGGCCATGGCGGTGGGTGCTGGTGGTGTGCGGCTGCATTCCGCTGTCGCGGCTATTTGCCGCCAATGTGCTGCACATTTACACGGAGCGGGCGCAAATCTATGAAGCCTTTGCCTCCTTCATCACCGGCAACGCGGGCGCTTACGTGGGCTCACTGGGGCGGCGGCGAGCGGATGATTTATTTGCCATGGTCAAGTCAGGGAGGCGGTAGTTGGTGGGAGTGGACGGCCGGCCAAGGCGACACTCCAGGCGCGACCCGATTCTGTTTTGAGCCCGAAAATCCACACCAAGGGTCCACGTTAATCAAGAAGTTACTCCCGGCTGCCGCGCACAACCGCTATGCTGCCTGCATGGCGGTTACATTAACGGTGCTGGCCAGCGGCAGCCGAGGCAACTGCAGCATCGTGGCCAGCGGACGCACGCGCATCCTGGTGGATGCGGGCCTTTCCGGGCGCGAAACATTCAAGCGCATCAGGGCCAGCGGGGAGGACCCGCACACGCTTGCCGCCATTCTGATTTCCCACGAACACTCCGACCACATCTGCGGGCTGGCCACGCTGGCCAAGAAGTTGGGCATTCCGGTTTACCTGACGGACGCCACCTACCAGGTCTGCCGCAAGCTGCTGCGCGACAAGGCGGGAGTGACCTGGAAGCCAGAGCGGGTGGAAACGTTCAATTCCGGCTGCAGCTTCACCGTAGGCGACATCTCGGTGACGCCATTCACCATTCCGCATGATGCCGCCGACCCGGTAGCGTTCACCTTTCGCGCCGAAGGGGTGAAGCTGGCCATTGTGACCGATCTGGGGTACATGCCGGCCAGCGTGCGCCACCACGTCCGGGGCTGCGATGTGCTGATGCTGGAATCCAACCATGACCTGGAAATGCTGCGCGGCGGGCCCTATCCCTGGTCGGTGAAACAGCGGGTAATGAGCCGTGTGGGACACCTCTCCAATGACGCTCTCGCGGAATTCTTCGCCAGCGACTATGATGGAAATGCAGCGTTTGTGGTGCTGGCGCATCTATCAGAACAGAACAACCATCCCGAGCTGGCCAGAGGAACCGCGGAACGCGCGCTGAGTGGCCGCCGTACCCTGCTGCACAACCGGGTGCTGCTGGCAAGCCAATCGGCTCCTCTGGAACCGCTCCGGCTGTAGTTCGTCGCTCATGAGAGTACAGTGCGTTGATCCTATCGTGGGCAGCATTCTAGCCGGCTGGCGCTACGACATTTCCGGGATCGCTCCGGAGATGCGCCACGACTATGAGGACCACTTCGCTGCCTGCGCCCATTGCCGCGGGCGGCAGCGACTGCACCGGACCATTGATATTGCGCTGATGGTGCTGGCCAGCGCCTCAGCGGTGGTTTTTCTGCTGGCCTTCGGAGTGATCCACCACTTCGAACCCCACCACGCCCTGATCCTGGAACTGGCGGCGGCAGCCGGGTTTGCGCTCTCCGCGCTGATCTGGCTGGCCGTAGCGGTAGCTACGCCGGCGCCGCTGGTGGTGGCTGACGCCGCCCGCCTGGGCGCGCGCCAGATTCATGATCGCCTGCCCGAGGAAATCCGCGAGCGCATCCCGGAACAGATCAAGCTGAAGATTTCCGGGCAGTAGAACCCTAAAATCCACCACAGAGACACGGAGAAAAGCAGGTTTCAAGGTTTCACAGGTTCAGTTTCACAGGTTTCAAGGTTTCGCACGTTTCAAGGTTTCGCAGGTTTCAAGGTTTCGCAGGTTTCAAGGTTTAGTTTCGAGTTTCGAGTTTCCAACCCAACCAGCTGTCGGCTATCGCCCCTCAGCCACGGAGGATGCCGAGAGCTGGCGACTGTCATTTCATAGATTCAGCTG
>DATGGJ010000747.1:0-5988 GCA_035308585.1 Terriglobales bacterium | reverse complement strand
TAACTTGAGGATCTGTTGGGAAAGCGACGGCTGGGCCACGTGCTCGTGTTCGGCGGCGCGGGTGAAATTCCCGGTGCGGGCGACGGCGCAAAAATATTTGAGCTGGTGAACTTGCATGAGATGCCTGGAGCTATGTTGGCGCCCCGCTGGCTTCCGCCCTGGGCTACACTCTTTCGCCGCTTCGCGGCTGATCCCCTTGCAAAAGGTAAAAGCTATCACAACTATAGAATCCATATCTTAGACCGATGCCAGGGGCGGGCGCTAAACTGGCGACCAGGAGGAAATATGCCGGAAAAGCAGGACAAAATGACCGTCAAGCATGGCGACATCAGCCAGCGCGTAGGCGTGGAAGTGATTCGCAACCGCGGCGTGGATGTTGACAAGCTGATCAAGATGCTGATCGCCAATGCGGGCGCCGAATTTGCCAGCACTTACTACTACTACACCATTCTCCGCATGCACCTGGCCGGTCACGAAGACTACAAGGAGATCTGCGAGGACGCGCGCCTGGAAGACCGCGCCCACTGGGAATTAATCGTGCCCCGCATCTACGAACTGGGCGGCGAATTGCCCAACGACCTGAAAGCCTTCCACGACGGCGCCGGCTGCGCCGCGGCCAAACTGCCCGACCCACCGACGGCGGTCAACATTCTGACCCTGTTGCTGGAATCGGAACGCTGCGCCATCCGTAGCTGGCAGGCGGTTTGCGACATGACCTTCGGCAAAGATCCGCGCACCTACGACATGGCGGCGCGCATCCTCAACGAGGAAATCGAGCACGAGGCCTGGTTCATTGAGTTGCTGGGCTGGGAGCGCGACAAGAAGAGCATTCCTTCCGGCCACTTCCGCCGCGGCGAACCCGGCGAGGCGCCCTACAGCAAGAACCGGGGCTTCTACATCGGTTCGTAATGTCTTCCCTTCCTGTCCGGCCGGAACTCTCCCGGCCGGGCGGGAACATTTTTGTCCTTTAGAATGAACTGGTGGACGACTCCCAACCACAAACCAGCGCCAAAGTCTTCCGGGTCACGCTGCTGACGCCCCGGGGCGAGCACACCATTGTGGTCGGCAGCGAGCAACACATCTGGGACGCGGCACTGGCCGCCGGCGTTACTCTGCCCGCACTTTGCCACCAAGGTCGCTGCCTGACTTGTGCCGGGCGTCTGGAAGGCGCGGGCGAGGTGGACCAGTCGGATTCCGATGCTTATTTTCCGCAGGACCGGGAAGCGGGCTTTGTCCTGCTGTGCACGGGCAAGCCGCGCTCCGATCTGCGCATTCGCACCCACCAGCAGCACGAGATGCGCGCCTACCGGCGCAGTTTGGGGCTGCCGGCGCCGTATTCGTAAAGAACAGTGGCCAGTGGTCAGTGGGCGGTGGCCGGGAAACAGGCTTCACGCGCTGAAAAGCGACTTCTGACTACTTGAGGTGGCGGCTGGCTGTAGACCGCCCAGGCGCGGACGGTTCGCGAACTTTCTCGTTCGCGGCTGCGTACAACATCCTGCTATCTTTTTGACCCTGCACGCGTCGGAGACATTATGAAAAACAGCCGTCTTCTGTTGCTGGTCTGCCTGACTGCCCTGGCGGGAGCGCAACGACTGCCGCGCATGGTGCTGCCGGAGAACTACCAGCTCACGCTTACGCCCAACTTTCAAACCGACAAATTTGGGGGGGATGAAATCATTCGGGTGCGGGTAGCGGAGCCTACCTCCGCTATTACGCTGAATGCCGCCGAAATCACCTTTGACCAAGCTACGGTCACGCAGAATGGAGCCATGCAGAGGGCCCAGGTCAGCACCGACCCGAAAGCAGAGACCGCCAGACTCACGCTGCCGCAAGCGCTGGCCGCCGGCCCAGCGACGATTCACATTCGCTACACCGGCATCCTGAACAATGAACTGCGCGGCTTCTATCTGAGCAAAGTGGGCAACCGCGACTATGGGGTCACGCAATTTGAGCCAGCCGACGCGCGGCGGGCCTATCCTTCTTTCGACCAGCCCGACATGAAGGCGACGTTTGACCTGACCGCGGTCGTGCCCAAAGCCGACATGGCCATCTCCAACGGCAAGGTGGTCTCGGACACGCCCGGACCAGGCGCCGATGAACATACGGTGAAATTCGCTACCACTCCCAAGATGTCTTCCTACCTGCTGGCGCTGGCGGTGGGCGAGTTCCAATGCGAGGCGGGTGAGGCCGACGGCATTCCGGTTCGCGTTTGCGGCACGCCGGAGCAGAAGGGCCGCGGGCATTTTGCCCTGCAGGCGGCGGAATATTCCCTGAATTATTACGACCACTACTTTGGCATCAAGTATCCCTACGGCAAACTGGACATAATCGGGGTGCCCGACTTTTCCGCTGGGGCCATGGAAAACGTGGGCTGCATCATCGGGCGCGACCTGCTCTACTTTGTGGATCCCAAGAGTTCCTCCTACTTTCTGCAGAAAGTGGTGGCGCAGGACGGCGTGGCGCACGAGATGGCCCACCAGTGGTTCGGCGACCTGGTGACCATGAAGTGGTGGGACGACTTCTGGCTCAACGAAGGCTTTGCCACCTGGATGTCAGCCAAGCCCATTGCCGCCTGGAAGCCGGAGTGGAACCTGGCCACCGACGACGTGGAGTCGGCGGCCGAGGCCATGGCGGTGGATTCGCTGAACTCCACCCACCCCATCCACCAGGATGTGCAAACGCCGGCGCAGGCCCTGGAGCTGGTGGATGTGATTTCCTATAACAAAACGGCGGCGGTGCTGCGGATGGTGGAGGGTTACGCGGGCCCCGCCTTGTTCCGCAAAGGGATCAACGCTTACCTGGGAAAGTACGCGTACGGCAACGCCACCGCGCCGGACTTCTGGATGGCGATTGCGGCGACCGCGAAAAAGCCAGCGGACAAGGTAATGTCCAGTTTCGTGATGCAGCCCGGGGTGCCGCTGGTTTCGGTGGCCGCCTCCTGCTCCAACGGCAACACCAAAGTGGAACTGAGCCAGACGCGCTACTTCCGCAACCGGGAGCTGCTCGAGGCCGGCAGCAAGGAATTGTGGCAGATTCCGGTCTGCCTGAAAGCGGGCGGCCGGGAAAAATGCGAGCTGCTGACTCGCAAGTCGCAGACGGTAGAGCTGACCGGCTGCGCGCCGGTGTATGCCAACGCGGGCGCGCGCGGCTATTACTTTTCCGGATATGACGGCGAGAACCTGCGCCAGCTGGCGGCCGGCGCGGAGCAGGCACTTACGCCGCCGGAGCGGGTACAGCTTCTCCAGGACGCCTGGGCGGGAGTGCGGGTGGACCGGGTCAAAGTGGGCGATTTTCTAGCTCTAGCGGAAGCCTTGAAGAATGACCCCACGCGCGCGGTGATGGAGCAATTGAGCCAGCTACTGGACTATGTGGATAACCACCTGACGAACGAAGCCGACCGGGGGCAGTACCAGGCCTGGGTACGCAACACCTTCGCTCCGGTGGGCGAGCAGCTGGGCTGGACGCCTCAGCCCAACGACAGCGAAGAGCAGCGCGCCCGCCGCGCCGACCTGCTGCGCCTGGTGGGCGGCGTGGGCCACGACCCCAGGCTCATGGAACTGTCGCACCAGCTTACGGAGAAGGCGCTGGGGGGCGCAGCGGTGGATGCCACGCTGATTTATCCGGCCCTGGCGATCGCCACCCGCGGGGGAGATGCCGCGCTCTACGACGCCATTCAGAAGCGCTCGCAGAGCGCCACATCGCCCGAGGATTCGTTCCGCTACCTGCAGGCGCTGTCCAACTTCCGCTCTCCGGAGCTGGTGCAGCGCACCCTGGAGTACGCGATTTCACCGCAGGTGCGCTCCCAGGACGCGCCCTACATAATTGGCGGGCTGATGAATAATCCTGATACTCGCGACCAGGCCTGGGAGTTCATCCGCCAGCACTGGACGCAGGTCGCGGCCAAGCTCACCAACTTCTCCACCGGGACGGTGGTGGATGGCGCGGGAAATTTCTGCGATGCCACACACAAACAGCAGGTGCAGGACTTCTTCACGCAGCACCCCATTCCTTCCGCGCAGCGCACGCTGCAGCAATCGCTGGAGTTCATCGGCGATTGCGTAGACCTGAAGGCGCAGCAGGGGCCGAACCTGGCTTCCTGGCTGCAGCGGCAGGGGGGCGGCAGCGAAGCGCAGTAGGGCGCGGGCCGGCGGGCTCACGCTCATGGAAGTGAGCCGCGCGCTCCCGCGAGTTCAGCCGCGCGCGCGAGCCCCAGTAGACCGGCGCGCCGCCGGGGAGCATTTGCCAGGGCGCGCTGAAATTCCCCCACCGCCAGTCCGGGTTCATTCTGCGCCAGCAACAGCTCCCCAAACTGTTCCCGCGCGGGAATGATTGGCCCGGGCGTAACGGGGAGCTTTTCCATGGTATCTTCCTGGCCGGCTGCCTGGGCAAGCAAGGTCCGCGCCTCACGCCGCTTGCCTTCCACCTGCGCCAGCCATGCCGAAGCTTCCAGCGCCTGAATGCCCACCTGCTTGGCCCAGTAGAGGTTTCCTGAGGCGCGGAGTTGCGTTTCCAGCTGATG
Source organism: Terriglobales bacterium (assembly GCA_035308585.1). Taxonomy (GTDB): domain Bacteria; phylum Acidobacteriota; class Terriglobia; order Terriglobales; family Acidobacteriaceae; genus JAICWP01. The sequence goes on along the minus strand of DATGGJ010000747.1, from coordinate 1,469 downwards.
CAGCCGGCCAATTTCGGTGTGGACCTGTTCCGGGCGTCCGCTTCTCGCCAGTCCCAGCGCCCGGGCCCAAACCGCAATCGCAAGCACATGCGGCGGCGCCCCCGGCGGAGGCGAAATGCTGGCCGCATCCGCCCATCGCCGGAGTTCCACCGCGTAGCGAACGGGCATGGCAACCGCGGCGTAAGCGACCTTGAAGTCGCTCTCGTCCAGATTCTTCATGCGCGCGAGTTCTTCCAGCACCGCCTTGGCTTCCGGGGCGCGATCTTCCTGCAGGTAGGCGTAGACGAGGTAATCCATCGCGTGCAGCTCTTCACCTGTGTCTCCATGTTGGTGGGCGGCGATGCGGGCCGCTCGGTTCGAGACAATGGACTCGTCCCACATGCCCAGGCGGGTAAAGATGTGGGAAGGCATGTGCAGGGCGTGTGGAGCGGAAGGCGCAATTCTCGAGTATGCCCTCGCCGCAACTACGCCACGGCCGGCCAGTTCACCACTGTCGTAAGCATGAATCAAGTAGTGTGCAATTCCAGGATGCTGCGGGTAGGTGCGGAACAACGGTTCCAATATTTTCGCGGCCTGTTTTTGCTGCGAGTGAGTGTGGTCCCAGGGAGATGCCACCGCCAGGAGGGCGAGGGCGTAAAACACCTGGGCTTCCGGGTCGTTCCGGTAAACTGAGGCCACTTCTTTCATGGCGCTTGCATAGTTGGTTACCCGGATCTGATATGGGGCATCCTGGCCGTACACATGCGCCAGCGCCGCGATGAATCTGCGTTCGCGGTCCGAGGGAGCACGCACCTGTTGCGCGCGCTGAATCTCCTGCCGCCCCTTTGCGGCGTCATCAGCCTGGAACGGCGGATCCCAGAGCTGGTGGAAGCGGGTCATAGCGCTGCCCCAGTGCGCCATCGCACAATTCGGGTCCCTGGCCGCAACTTGCATGAATGAAGTCCGCGCCTCGGCATAAGAGAAGGAGTGAAGCAAAGCGATGCCACGTTCGAATTCTTTTTGCACCGCGGGTTCGCAGGAAGTGGAAAATGCCACGATGCCTAATTGGCCGAGGGCGGGGTGTTCGGGAAGACTGCCACCAGCGGAAAGCCCGGAGAGCAGGAGCAACAGAACGGCGTCGCCGATCGCGGCGGAGAAGAATCTACTCTGCATGGAAGCATTTTCTCCGCGTGTGTTTCTCCCCAGCAAAAATCAGCAGCCTGCGGCCGGCATAGCCAACTGGGCGTGCGGCTTCTCCAGCCTGTGTCGGCGTGAGCGGCGCCAAATCAGAAAGAATTTAGCGGCGGCCTTCGCCGGCAGCGAGGCTTCGCTCCTGCGTTTTTTCTGACGCCGGCTGGTGGCGAAGCTGAATGGAGCGTTGCTGTTCGGCGACAGCTTCGCGCGCCTTGCGCACCAGGTAGGCGCCGGGGCCGTGCAGAAACTTGGCCAGCCGCACCGCCACCTGCTTCAGCAGAATGCGCTCTTTAGGG
>DATGGJ010000746.1:0-2737 GCA_035308585.1 Terriglobales bacterium | reverse complement strand
ACGCAGCCGGGCCGGGAGGAACAGACCAGCAATCCATGTTGCTGCTGATCCAATCGCCGCAGACGGATGTGCTGGGCATCACCGTGGTCACAGGAGATCAGTGGCTCAAGGCGGAACTGGCGCACACCTTGCGGATGCTGGAGATCATCGGACGAACCGACATTCCGGTGGTGGCGGGAGCCGAGTACCCCCTGGTGCGGCGCAAAGGGGAAACCGAGTTGTGGCAACAGCGCTTTGGATCGGTGGCATGGCTCGGCGCATGGACTCCGGGTTTCTATCACCCGGCGGACCAACTGGGCGATATGCCTGAGGGACAGCCCACCACCAAACCAGCCGATGAAGACGCCGCCCACTTCCTGGTGCGCATGGTGCGCAAGTATCCCGGCCAGGTCACCATCTATGAAGGTGGGCCAATGACGAACCTGGCGCTCGCCATATCGCTCGACCCGACATTTCCACGGCTGGCGAAGGAGTTGGTGTTCATGGGCGCCAGCCTGAACCCGCAAACCGATGACCCTGAGTTCATCAACACACCCAGGCATGAATTCAATATGTGGTTCGATCCGGAGGCGGCCCACATCGTGCTGCGCGCACCGTGGAGAAGAATTGTATGCACCCCGGTGGATGTGTCGGTGAAAACCAGGCTGACGGCGGAACTGATCAGGGGGGTGAAGGCCGGACATTCCGCAGCGGCGCAGTATGTCGCCACCTACGCCCGCCTGCGCGGGACTTATAACTATTTGTGGGACGAACTGGCAGCAGCGGCGTGGCTCGATCCCAGCATCATTACCGGCAAGCAAACACGCTTTATGGACGTGGATCTGGACCGCGGCGCGGGATACGGCGACACCCTGACCTGGTCAGCGGCGGACAAGCCGAGCCTGGAGAGGCAGCCCGTCGAGGTACAACTCGATCTGAATGCGCCGAAGTTTTATGACCTGTTTGTGGCCTTGCTGACCGGGGCGACACCGCGTGCGCAGGCTGTGAAAGCGCCCGCAGCAACAGTCAAAGCGAAGGCGGCCCAGTGACCAAAGCTTCTTTGGATGAAGGTCGTTCCTGGGCGCAGTGTCTCAGCGGTTCTAATAGCAGGGGAGGGTTGCGTTAAGGGAGCGAAATGCAAATCTCCTTCGCTGCCCACCCCGCGCCACTTCCACAGAAGCATCAACGAAATAAGCTCGGCGATTATTGCGGTAACTCCTCCAGGGTTTTTTGCGCCTGCGCGTGGCCCGGATGCCGTTTGAGCAGTTGAAGCAGCACCGCGCGCGCCTCTGCGGGATTGCCTTCCAAGCTAAAGATGCGGGCCAGATTCAAGTAGCACTGATCGAAGGCGGGCGCCACGCGCATGCATTTTTGCAGGGTGGCCACGGCCTGATCGCGGCGCCGGGTGCGCATGTAGAGAACACCCAGGTTGTTGAGAGCTTCCCCATAATCGGGGCGGAACTGCAAAGCTCTTTGCAGGTACTGATAGGTTTGCTGGGTGTCGTCGGCGGCGGCATAGACCATGGCCAAGCCGTAGTTCGCTTCCGGGCTTTCCGGGTTGATAGCGAGGGCGCGCTCGAAGGCAGCCCGGGCCTGGTCCCATAGCTTTTGCTGGCGATAGGCGTTGCCCAGATTCTCCAGCGCAATCACGCTCTCGGGATTCAGCCGCAGTGCCTGCTGGAAAGATTGCGTAGCTTCCGTCATGCGTCCTTCCTGGGCGGCGATCAAGCCAAGGTTGTTCCAGGCGTTGGGTAGAGTGTCTGGATAGCTGGACTGCAACTGCACGGCGCGCTCGAAGGTTTGTCGCGCATCCGCGTGTCTATTTTTTTTAAGAAACACGCTGCCCAGCCCGTAAAGCGCTTCGGCGCTGGCGGGATCGTCGCGCAGCGCCGACTCAAATGAAGCTTGGGCCTGATCGTAATAGCCGCGCTGAAAATATACCGACCCGTAGGAGAGATAATTGCGGCGAACGTCGAAGGTGGCGGTGATGCCCGAAAAAGGCAGCGCTTTGGCCAGTCGTTCCGCAGTGTTATTTGGAATGCGGTAAAAATCCTGCTCGACCCGCTCGGGGCTGAGAGCGCCCTGGTAGACCTTGACGATTTCGCTTCGATCATCAATCAGGAATGAAGTTGGCAGCGCCAGGTCGCGGTGGCGATCGAAGAGGTAGCGGTAAAGGATATTGTAGACGGCAGCCACATCTTCGGAACCGTGTAGCACCGCAAAGGGAGGCTGGCGGCTGAGCGCCGGCGCATGCGAGCCATCAGAATCGAAATTGACCGCCAGCAACTGCAGCCCCTGAGCCGACCAGCGGGCATGGTTCTGGGTGAGTATTTCCAGGTCGCCGGCGCAACTTGCGCTCCAGAAGTGCAGCAGCACCGGCTTGCCGCGCAGCGCGGCCAGGCTCCAAAGCCTCCCGCGCTTGTCGGGCAACGAGAAATCGGGGGCGGCCACGGGAGCCAGCAGCCAGGTTTCAACCGTGGCGGGAAGTGGCTCTGCTTTTTGCGTTTCAGCTCGACTTTCCCGCGGGATTAGTGGCGGCCGGAACGGCTCCATGCGTGCCGGTTTTACGCCTTCTTCCACCCATATCCGGTGGTTGGGTGGAAGGTCATGCAGTTCCTGCACCAACCCGCTGGGCCAGCGAATGGAAGCATGCACTGGGCCCTTTGCAGCGCCCAATCCGAAAAACAGTTCCTTGCTGTGTTGAGAGAGGAATCCCGAGCCGGCGTGCAACTCTCGTGTCTGCTGAGCCAGATCGGTG
>DATGGJ010000745.1:0-3255 GCA_035308585.1 Terriglobales bacterium | reverse complement strand
GGTCCAGGCCGGCAGGAACCTTTGCTTGCGACAACGATGAAACCTCTTCTGTGTCACGAAGTTACCATACAGGGGGGCATTGTGCAATGAACCCAGGCAGGCAGATCGTAGTTAGTAGTTGGGGTCGGGAACACAGTAGCTGGTAGCTAGTAGCTAGTAGTTTGGTACCGAACGACTAACCAGCTCCCAGTTACCAGCTACTAGTTACCAACTACCAACTACCAGCTACCAGCTACCAACTACCAACTACCAGTACTGTACCTGCCAGCTACTGCACCGCCGCTTCTTCCGGCACGATTTCCAGCTCCAGCTTCTGCGGCCCGCGGATTACGGTGAGGCGCGCGCGGGCGCCCACCTGGGCTTCGGTCAGCAGCCGGTGAAGGTCATCCACGCCGGCTATGTGCTTGCCATCCAGGGCGACCACCAGGTCGGACTGGCGCAAGCCCGCCTTTTCCGCCGGGCTGCCGTTTTCCACCGAGACTACGGCAATCGCCGACTCTGCCTGCAATTCGTGGAAGCGCACCAGGCGGCGGGGCAGGGGCACGGTCTGGGCGACCACGCCGATGTAGCTGCGGCGGATGCGGCCGTCGCGCAGCAGGCGGCTGGCCACGAACTTGGCGGTATTGATGCCGATGGCGAAGCAAATGCCCTGCGCCGGCAGAATGGTGGCGGTATTCACGCCCACCACCCGGCCATCGCTTGTGACCAGCGGGCCGCCGGAGTTGCCGGGATTAAGGGCGGCATCGGTCTGAATGACATCGTCAATCAGGCGCCCGGTGCGGGAGCGCAGCGAACGGCCCAGGGCGCTGACCACGCCCGCCGTCACCGAATACTGGAAGCCGAAGGGGTTGCCGATGGCAATCACCAGTTGTCCCACGCGAAGCTGCTGCGAATCTCCCATCTCGGCGGCCAGCAGAAGGGGCGCGTCAATGCGGATCACCGCCAGGTCGGTGGCCGGGTCATCGCCGATCGGCACCGCGGGGAAGCGCCGGCCATCGGACAAGGAAACCTCAATGCGGCTGGCGCCATGAACCACGTGGCTGTTGGTCAGGATGAGGCCGTCGGGCGTGAAGATGAGGCCCGAGCCGCCGCCGTGGGCCTCTCTTTCCGCACCTCCCGGGCGGCGTTGCACCCGCTGCGTTACCTCGATGTTGACCACCGCCGGGCTGACGCGTTCAGCCGCTCCCACCACCGCCCGGGAGTAGGCATCCAGCAGGGCGGAGTCGTCCGCACGTGGGCTCGTAGGCGCGGGCGAACCGTCCACACCTTCCCGGTTGAGGGGAGAGGCGACGTCGTGAAGCAGATCCAAATTCATGGAGTAGAGATGCCGTGACGGGATGTGCGGATTCAAGAGCGAGCAGCCAGAGTCCAATAAGGAAAACGCAAGGTCTTTCGGCTCGCACTCGCTCAGGGTGACAGTTTGAACCGAGGTCAGCCCTTAGGCCACGGCTGAAGCCGCGTGCTTGCGAAAGCTCTGAGGCGGAGAAAATCCACCAGACACCAGCTGCCGCTTTTTCTGACTCCCGACTCCCGATAACTGGCTCCTGCAGTCAAAAAAATTGCCGGGGCTGGTTGGCCCCGGCTAGCGGTTGGCGTTGTGGCCCGGAAACTCTACGCGCTACGGCGTGGCCGCAGGGTCAGGTCGCGCACCTGCGCCAGCACGCTGTTCAGCTGCATGGCGCTGAGCTGGGAGACAAAAGGCAGTATCTCCGCGATAAAATTGTCGCTCATCAGTTCGCGCATCTCTTCCTGGCGGGTGCGCTCGCCCCCATTCAACAACTCGGGGACGGTGACCTCCAGGGCGCGCGCCAAACGTTCCAGCGAGGAGAGCGTAGGGGTGGCCTTCTCGTTCTCGATTTTGGAGACGTAGGTGCGCGGCACGCTCATGCGCAGGGCCAGTTGCCGCTGGCTCAGGCCGTTGCGCTGGCGCAGGGAGCGGATGGAGGAGGCCAGCTGCAGGTGGCCGGGCAAATGGCTGTGAACAGGCGGCGCGATGGCCGGCTGAACCGTGGCCGTAATTTCCGGCTCTTCTTCGTCCAGGCTAACGTGGCAGCGGCGGCATAGATTGTTCGAGGTGCGAAACTGGACTAACTTGCAATGGTCGCATCTCACGACTTCCCGTGAGTCGACCGGCGCCAAGGTTGTGGCCATGGATTGGTGGGAGTGCCAGAGCGGACACGTCCTAACCAACTTGGTTCTGCTGCGTAATGTGCGGCAGGAATGGTGCAGTGTCAACAAGAATTTGCTGTGAAAAACCGGAATGAATCCCATAATTCCCGAAAAAACACCCATGAAAACCGGAGAAAATCAGGAGAAAACCGTGACCGACCGCGTCGCAGCCTGGAGTTTACTAACTGAGTTCACCCAGTCGGAAAGTTTGCGCAAACACGCTATGGCGGTGGAGGCGTGCATGCGCGCCTATGCCCGCAAATTCGGAGAAGATGAACAGCAGTGGGGCGTGGTCGGCCTGATCCACGATTTCGATTACGAAAAATATCCCAGCCTGGACGATCATCCCATGCGCGGCAGCGAAATTCTCCAGCAGCGCGGCTGGCCGGAGGAGATCCGCCGCGCCATCCTTTCCCACGCCGACCACACCGGGGTGGCGCGCCAATCGCGGCTGGAGCATGCTTTATTTGCCTGCGACGAACTGGCCGGGTTCATCACCGCCGTGGCCCTGGTGAAGCCGGGCAAGTCGCTGGCTGAGGTGGACGCGCGCTCGGTGCGCAAAAAAATGAAAGACAAAGCCTTCGCCCGCAGCGTCAGCCGCGACGACATCACCAGGGGCGCGCAGGAGCTGGGCCTGGATCTGGAGCAGCACATCGCCTTCTGCATCGAGGCCATGAAGGCGATCGCCGGCGAGCTGGGGCTGGATGGCAGCAAAGCAGCAGTTGGAAGTTAGCAATTGGCGCTTCGACAGTCACCTTCGGCGCTGCGGCAAGTCCCGTCCGCAGGGCGTCATGCTGAGCGACTTTCGTCCCGAAGCATCCCGCGTGCACTCACAAATTCTTTCGCCACGGATTCACGCGGATACACGCGGATGGTTTATTTGAAATGTCATTCTGAGCGCAGGGGAGCGATTCGCTCGCGAATCGCTTCGCGAAGTCGAAGCAGCCCATAGGACCACAATGCCTGAGGGAGTCTTCAGTTGGTTGTGTGGCGGAGAGAACTCCCTTTGGCCAACTCAGGGCATGCGGCAGTGTAGGGGTATTTCGACTCGGGCGTGCGCCCTCGCTCAATATGACAGAGGAAGAA
>DATGGJ010000744.1:0-7033 GCA_035308585.1 Terriglobales bacterium | reverse complement strand
AAGACGGTGGAGAGTTTAAGGGAGCTGGAAAAGCGGGAGTCGGTAGTCAGGAGTCAGTAGCCGGCAGTGTAGGTGGTAGCTAGTAGCTGGTAATTGGTAGTTAGTGCAGCTAGCTACCAACTACACCTACCGATTGCCGACTCCCGACTACCGACTCCTGACTACCTTTTCAAGATGGCAAATTACACTTCTCACCCCCGCGGGATTCGGGTGACCACCAAGGCCTTGGCGGAGATCCACGCCGCTCTCCGCCGGGACGGCATTTCCCCCCAGCAGGGCGGCATGCGCTTGGCGGTTGAGGGCGGCGGCTGCGCCGGACTGACCTGCCGGGCCCTGGTCGAACCTGCGCCGCGTGAGCGCGACCGCATTCTGCAAATGGATGGCGCGCGGCTCTTCCTGGATCCTCGTTCTTTTATCTTTCTCTTTGAATCCACACTGGACTACCAGGAAACTCCGCCTGCAGGCTTTATCGTGAAATCGAAGCATGGCACCAACGGCTTCTGCGGCTGTCCCTCCAGCAAGCCGAATTCCTGATCAACCACAGAGGATACCTAAGCCACATCGCTTTCGAGCCAGCGGTCACGGGTGTTTACATCTGTGGTGGCCTGTTTCAGAATGTCACGGCTGCATGCGTTGGCTTGCGCGAGCGGCGAAAGGAAAAACACACGATGACGAGAATGGCGCAACTGACCGCCGGCCTGTTCGCGGGGGCCTTGTTGGCGATTTTTGCGGTTGCTGTGTCCTCGAAGGCAATCGCTTTCCAGGACCCGGCAAAACTTGCTCCTCAGATGTACAAGGTTGTGCTCGACAACAGCCATGTGCGGGTCATGGACTACCACCTCAAACCGGGCGAGAAAGAGCCCATGCATTCGCATCCTTGTGGGGTGGTTGTGTATTACTTCACGGACTCAAATATGCGCGTCAACTCGCCCACGGGGGAGGTCAAGGAAAGTCACAACCGGGCGGGGGATGTTGTCTGGCGGGACCCGGTGACGCACTTCACCCAGAACATCGGCAAAAGGGAAGTCCATGCGCTGGTGGTCGAGCCCAAGGACTCGTGCAAATGATCTTCTGAGCAGACGCTCGCGTACAGCGGCAGCTTCTCACCCTGCCGGTGCGCGGAACCGCATCGGATTGGGGTGCAAACATGGCCCCCCGGGCTGTTCACTAACCGGTAAGACACGGCATAATGAGAACCTGAGCCACCACTCCTGATGCCGAGCCCCCTCCAGCACGTGGTGATCCTGGTCAAGGAAAACCACGGCATGGACAACTATTTCGGCACGTTTCCCGGGGCGGAAGGCATGACGATGGCGCATTCTCCCAATCCCCCGCCCCACGACCCCGACCACCGGCATGCGGCCTGGCTGACCAGAAAAACCACCGCCGTGCGGCAGCAGTTCCTGGAGGCGGACATCCCCCAGTACTTCGCTTATGCCCGCCAGTTCACGCTTTGCGACCACTACTTCACCGACGTGGCGGGGCCGTCCACGCCCAACCACCTGATGCTGGTGGCGGCGGATTCCCCGATCATAAATAACCCGCCCTCAAATCCTGCTCCGCAATATCCGCTGCCCTCGCTGCCCGCCGCTCTCGATAAGGCCAAGCTGACCTGGGGCAACTACGGCGGCTATGTTCTTGACTACCTCCCCGGGTTGCAGGGCAGGAACAGATTCCCTTCCGCGCAATTCGCGCAGGATGCGGCGGCGGGCAAGCTGCCCACCGTTTCCTGGGTGTATGCGCCGCACGATGCCAGCGAGCATCCGCCCGATGCGCAGGACCGGGGAAACCCCCTGGTGGGCAACGTTACCCACGGAATGCAGTGGACGGTGCAGCAAGTGCAGGCTTTGGTGCGGGGCGGCTTGTGGCCGACCACGGCCATCTTCATCACCTGGGACGACTGGGGCGGCTGGTTCGACCATTTGGACCCGCCGGAGGTGGAGAAATGGAGCGACGGCACCCAGTTCCGCTACGGCTCGCGCGTGCCCTGCCTGGTGCTGAGCCCTTACGCCAAGCCCGGATACATCTCCAGGGCGCAACATTCGCACGTCAGCCTGCTCAAATTCTGCGCCAGCATGTTTGGCCTGCCGGCCTTGAACCAGCGCATGGCCCAGGCCGACGACATGAGCGATTGTTTCAACTTCCAGCAAGCGCCCGGTGGCCCGCCGAAGTAAGCCGGGTGTTCGGCTGCCCTTCCCCAATCATTTACCTGACCGCCTTCTGGGAACTGGGTACTAGGTACTTGGTACCACCCGCTGCTACAATCGCGCCGCGATGAGCGGGGGGATTCAGCCGCCCGGCGGAAAGAATGCGTCCTATGCGGTCTCTAATTGAGATTTTTCTCCTGGCCTCGTTAAGCGGCTTGCCGGGGCTGGCGTTGGCTCAAGCCACCGCCGATAAACCGGCGGCCGAGAGCGCCGCCACACGAGAAGTGCGGGAATTGAATGAGCAGGAAGTGCAAGCCATGCTGCACGGTGATGCCGATGCCATGGCTCGGCTATGGTCGGATGATCTCGTGGTCAGCAATCCGCTCAACAAGTTCGTAGATAAGAAGCAGGTGCTGGCCATGGTCAGATCCGGATTCCTGGCGTTCACCTCCTACGAGCGGCAAATCGAATACATGCGCGATTACGGCAACACCGTGATCGTGGCGGGGAACGAGACGCTCGTGTTCAGCGGGAAGATGCCGAATGCCGGGAAGACCCAGCACCTCCGCTTCACGGGGATTTGGATGAAGCAGCAGGGGCGCTGGCAGGAGGTGGCCCGCCATGCCAACATCGTGCCGCAGCAAGAATCACCACGGCCCTGACAGACAGTGCACTGAGTTTTAACCCGATGCCCGACATTCTTCCTGGCCAGCAGCGTGAGCACCTGTTAAAAGCGGCGCGCGCAACCATGGCCCGCGCCTACGCGCCTTATTCCAAGTTCCTGGTCGGGGCGGCCATTCTGACAGAGTTGGGAGAAGTGTTTACCGGCTGCAATGTGGAGAACGCTTCCTATGGGCTGACCATGTGCGCCGAGCGCACGGCCATATTCTCGGCGGTCGCCCACTGCGGGTCCGAGAACGTACGCATTCGCGCCATCGCGGTGACCACCCCGGAAGACGTGGTTTGCTCGCCCTGCGGCGCCTGCCGCCAGGTGATATGGGAATTTGGCCCGAGTGCGGTGGTTCTATTTCGCGCCCAGGAAGGGTGGAAGGAAACCCCCATCCGCGATCTTCTCCCGGAGGGTTTTCTCCTCCTGTGAGCCAATCCTCGCCCAGCCTGGCGCCCTTTCGCGCGGTGGATGCCATCCGCAAAAAGCGCGACGCGCAGGAGCATACGCGCGAAGAAATCGAGCAACTGGTAGCCGGCTATACTCGTGGACAAATCCCCGACTACCAGGTGGCGGCCTGGCTCATGGCGGTGGTGCTGAAGGGCATGACGCGCGCTGAGACGGCCGCCCTCACCGAAACCATGCTGCGCTCGGGCGAGGTGCTGGACCTCTCTTCGCTGCCCGGGGTGAAGGTGGACAAGCACTCCACCGGCGGCGTGGGCGATAAGACCTCGCTGGTGCTGGCCCCGGTGGCGGCGGCCGGCGGCCTGCTGGTACCCATGATCAGCGGACGCGGCCTGGGCCATACCGGCGGCACGCTGGACAAACTGGAGGCCATTCCCGGCTTCAACGTGAACCTTCCCCTGCCGGAGTTCCTGCGCGTGCTGCGCGAGTGCGGCTGCGCCATGATCGGGCAGACGGCGGAGATCGCGCCCGCGGACAAAAAGCTCTATGCCCTGCGCGATGTGACCGCCACGGTGGAGAGCCCCTACCTGATCTGCGCCTCCATCATGAGCAAGAAGCTGGCGGAAGGAATTGACGCGCTGGTGCTCGACGTCAAAACCGGCAGCGGCGCTTTCATGAAGAAGCAGGAGGACGCGGCCTTCCTGGCGGAACTCATGGTTGAAACCGGGCAGCGCATGGGCAAGAAGGTGGTCGCCCTGCTTACCGACATGGACCAGCCTCTGGGGCGCAAGGTGGGTAACGCGCTGGAGGTTGAGGAATGTATTGAGGTGCTGCGCGGAGAAGGCCCCGACGACCTGCGGCGACTCTGCCTGGAGCTGTGCGGCTGGATGTTTCTGCTGGGTGGGCGCGCTAAGAGCAAAGACGAGGGCATAAAACTGGCGGCGGAGATCATCGCCTCCGGCCGCGGCATACAGAAGTTCCGCGACATGGTGCGCCTGCAGGGCGGCGATGCCCGCGTGGTGGATGAGCCTGCCCGCCTGCCACAGGCCGAGCACAAGACGGATGTCCTAAGCCCGCGCGAGGGCTTTGTGACCGCGATTCAGTGCGAGCAGGTTGGAATCGCCAGCATGATGCTGGGCGGGGGACGGGAACGGAAGGAAGACAGCATAGACCCGGCGGTCGGCCTGGTGCTGCGTAAGAAGGTGGGCGAGCGTGTGGCCCGGGGCGAGCCGCTGTGCACGATTCACTACAATTCCGAGGCGCGAGTGGCGGCGGCACGACAGATGATCGAGGCCAGTTACCAGATCTCCGACCAGCCGCCTTCTTCCGGGCAACCGCTGGTTCACGGTTTGATTTGCGGAATAGAAAACGAGGGTAGCTGAAATGGGGCGCTTCACCGGCATCCTGGGACTGCTGACCATGCTGGGCCTGGCGTACATCTTCTCCACCAACCGCCGCGCCATCCGCTACAAGACGGTGGGCTGGGGCCTGGGCCTGCAGTTCGCCTTCGCCGTGCTGGTGCTGCGCTGGGAGGTGGGAAGAAGAGTTTTCCAGGTGATCGGCGACTACGTCACCAAGCTGCTCTCCTATTCCTTTGCCGGGTCGGAATTCGTTTTCGGCGAACTGGGCAAGAAAAGCTCGCATCTGGGCATGTATTTCGCCTTTCAGGTGCTGCCCACCATCATCTTCATCGCGGCATTTTTTGCCGTGCTCTATCACTACGGCATCATGCAGTTCATCATCCGCCAGGCGGCGCGGGTGATGACCCGCTTCATGGGCGCGAGCGGGGCGGAGTCGCTGAATGTGGCCGCCAGCATTTTCATGGGGCAGACGGAGGCGCCGCTGACCATCCGCCCCTACCTGCCCGACGTGACCCGCTCCGAGCTGATGACCATCATGACCAGCGGCATGGCCCACGTTTCCGGGGGCATCATGGCCGCTTACATCATGTTCGGCATTGACGCCAAGGCGCTGCTCAGCGCCGTGATCATGACCGCGCCCGGGACCATTCTGATTTCCAAAATGCTGGTGCCGGAGACGGAGAAACCCCTTACCGCCGGCAAAGTCGAACTGGCGGAGATGGAGGACAAGAGCGAAAACGCGATCGGGGCCATAGCCCGCGGCACCACCGATGGCCTTTATCTGGCGCTCAACGTGGCCGCCATGCTCATTTCTTTTCTGGCGCTGATTGCGCTTTGCAACGGCATTTTGGGCGGCATTCACAACGGGCTGGCGCACCTGGGGTTCACCCACTTCCCCGAAAGCCTGCAAATCATCTTTGGCACTATCTTTGCTCCCATTGCCTGGGTCATTGGCGTTCCCTGGAAGGATTGCATGGCGGTCGGGAACCTGCTGGGCACGCGCATGGTGATGAACGAACTGGTGGCTTTTTCTCTGCTGGGGCCGCAGAAGGCGGTGCTGGCCCAGCGCTCCTTCACGATTGCGACTTTTGCCCTCACCGGGTTCGCCAACTTCAGCTCCATCGGCATCCAGATCGGCGGCATCGGTGCGCTCGCGCCCAACAAAAAAGGAGAACTGGCGCGGCTGGGCTTGAGAGCCATGCTGGCCGGCACCATGGCCAACATGATGTCGGCCTCCATCGCGGGCATGCTGCTGTAGGCCGCGGGAGCAGAGGAAATAAAAAATTATAAATTGCACAGAGAGCTCATTTGCGACCGTCCGGGACTCTTGGAAGATTGGGTGGGGAACAATATTGCGCTTGCCTGCCCGGTTTGTTTGAAAGTATTCATAGCCAGCGGCTTGATTCATCACCAAGGCTGTGAATGCCCCAACTGCGGAAAATCCAAGGCAGTTGTCAGCCAAGATGGCAAGTCCGCGTCAATGGAATGTTCAGCAGATTTGCCTTCGTGGAAGTCAGGCGAAAATCCTTCCTGATTCGCTGCTGACCGTTGATTCACATCAAAGCCAGGCCCGAAGGGACGTCATAGTAAAGCCCAGGACGGCAGTCCTGGGAAAAGTTGGTTGCTAATCCGAGTGCCGTAGGCACGCCACCTAGCCCAAGATATATTTCGGGTCGTAGGCAACGCCCGATTTCTTCAACAGCGCGATGAACTCCTCTTCAAAATTGCGCCGCTGGTGGTGTGCCGCCTGATTCCGAATGTATTCCCGCACCGAACCCAGTTGCGACGCGCTGACGCTGAACGCTGCATAACCTTCCTGCCACGAAAAATTGATTCCGTGCTCTCCCAGCCAGCGCGAGGAATTTGCCTTGAGGGTCTGGACGGCTTTGCTTAGAGGCATGTCGGATGGAAGGACCAGCAGGATGTGGACGTGATTGGCGGTTCCGCCGCATTCCACGACAGAAATCTTGTGATTCTTGGCGATGCCAGCCAAATACTTCCACAGTTTCGATTGAAGTTCGTGGGGAATTGTGGGCCGCCGCTCACGTGTGCTGAAGACACAATGAACCAGGAGGTTGGGATAGGAGTGCGGCATGAACTAGGTACATCGTGACAAACGATTACCCAGGCCGTCTGTGCGACAGGTCACGAATGGGTGTGAAGAACAGGTGCCGTCCCTCCGGGACTGGAACTCATTTGGCACCGCCTACCCAGGACTTCCGTCCTGGGCTTTACTATTACGTCCCTGCGGGACTGGTGATTGGTGGGGATGAATCTCACCGGCTTCCAAGGCACGCATGTGTCACCACGGTTGGTAACGGCTAACAACTGCGTCCGGTTGGGTCACTCCGTAGAACTCGGAAATGCCTTAACTGGATTGGGATCCTACTCAGAACTCGCCGCCCTATCCAAGAATTATCCATCTTTGATAAGCTTGTTCGCCGCCTGAGCCA
>DATGGJ010000743.1:0-5848 GCA_035308585.1 Terriglobales bacterium | reverse complement strand
TCCGGGGTGAGGCGGCCACCAGAAGCTGCCCTTGGTCAGCATTCAGCGGTTCCAGATCAATGGAGTAGAAACCTGCCGGCGGGGCGATGTTAGTAACTCGAACGCGGAAGTAGTAGACGCGGCCGGGTTCGGCGGCAAAACCGGCAAGCGAGGTGCGATCCTGAGGCCGCTTGCCGCCTTTTTCCCAGGTGGCGCAGAGATGGTGCTCGCCCGGCGCGGCGAAAAAAGAGAAATAAGAGCTGCCGCGGTTGGCTCCCATCCAAGCGCCGTCCATGGCCAGGCGGGTGAGAGCGCCGCAGTTGCCCAAGCAGGGCCTCAGGTCCTGCCTCTGGTCTTCGACAATGTAAACCAGGGCCTTGCCCCCCGGGGTCTGGGGAGCAGGGTGCACGCCCTTCTCCGTCCTGACCGCGAATTCCGCGGGCTGTGGGCCGCACGCGGATTGGGCGCGCGTGATTGCCGCCTGGTCCTGCGCCAAGGTGCAGGTGACAAGAAAAATGACCGCGAGCAGAGCTTTCATGCCGGGACCTCCACAAGCCAGCACCGGGCAGAGTTTGCCGATTATAGAGCAGCTTGCCGCGGGCCGGGGCACCCGCGCCACGATGCCTGACAGGTGGCGGCGAACATGGGCGCTACTGAGAGGGGAGGAGCCCCATCCCACGAGACCGGCAACTGTAAGCGCCCTCCTCACACACACCCTCCCCACACAGGGCCAGCCCATGCAACTAACCTCAATTTTCCAATTTCATGGGCCACATAGGCCCCATCCCCCGCCGTGTTAAAATTGCCACTCCTGGCGCAGTTCCCCGGCAGCAGCAGGCATTTCCGCTACGACAAAAAGGACCGACCTGAGTGGCACAGGATGCGACCTCCAACTCGGTGACCTACGCCGATGCGGGCGTGGATATTGACCGCGCCAACCGCACCAAGCAGCGCATCAAGTACCTGGCGCACAAGACTTTCTCGCGTAGCGTGCTGAGCGATATCGGAAGCTTTGGGGGGCTGTTCGCGCTCAGCCCCAAGTACCATGAGCCGGTGCTGGTCTCCAGCGTGGACGGGGTGGGCACCAAGCTGAAGGTGGCCTTCGAGATGAACCTGCACCACACGGTGGGCGCCGACCTGGTGAACCACTGCGTGAACGATATCGCGGTGCAGGGGGCGGCTCCGCTCTTCTTTATGGACTACCTGGCCACGGGCAAGCTGCAGCCGGAGGTGGCGGAGAAAGTCGTGACCGGGATCGCGGAAGCCTGCAAGGCCAACGGCTGCGCCCTGATCGGCGGGGAGACGGCGGAGATGCCGGGCTTTTATGCCGAGGGCGAGTACGACCTGGCGGGATTTATTGTGGGCATCGCCGACAAGGAGCGCATCCTGACCGGCAAAAACGTGCAGCCGGGGGACGTGCTGCTGGGGCTGGCTTCCAATGGACTGCACACCAACGGCTATTCCCTGGCGCGCAAGCTGCTGTTTGAAGTGGCGCGCTACACGCCCGACACCTACGTGAGCGAGATAAAGAATAAGGTGGGCAACGAGCTGATGCGCACCCACAAAAGCTACTGGCCGGTGGTGAAGAAGCTGCTGGATGGCGGACTGCTCTCGGCCATGGCGCACATTACCGGTTGCGGGATTACGGAGAACCTGCCGCGGGTGCTGCCCCGAGGCACCGCGGCGGTGGTGGAGGTCAACAGCTGGCCGGTGCCGCCGGTATTCGAACACCTGCAGAAGCTGGGCAATATTCCGCAGACGGAGATGTACCGCACCTTCAACATGGGCGTGGGGATGGTGCTGGTGCTGCCGGCCAGCCACTTCAAAAAAGCTCAGACGGTGCTGGAGCGGGTGGGAGAGAAGGCATACACCATCGGGCGGATCGTGAAGGGCGACCGGAAAGTACAGTACGCGTGAGCACGATTGAAGGTTGACGATTGTTGATTGAAGACCTTCCACGACTGCCGCCTATCAACAGCAAATCAGCAATCGTCAATTCCTTTGTGCCTCCGCCGCTCCGTGGTGAATAATTAAATTCATGAAGAATCTTGGGATTCTCCTCTCCGGCCGCGGGTCGAATTTCGAGGCCATCGCCGATTCGGTGGCGGCGGGGCGGATTCGCGCCCACATCGCGGTGGTGATTTCCAACCGGGCGGAGGCGCCGGGGATTGAGTCGGCGCGGCGGCGCGGGCTGGACGCGCGCGTGATCCCCTCCAAGGGCAAGCCGCGCGAGCAGCACGACGCGGAAGTGGTGGCGGCGCTGCGGGAGAAGAAAGTGGACCTGGTTTGCCTGGCTGGTTACATGCGGCTGCTCTCGCCCTGGTTCGTGCGCCAGTTTCCCCACCGCATTCTCAACATTCACCCTTCGCTGCTGCCGGCGTTTCCCGGGCTGGAGGCGCAAAAACAGGCGCTGGAGTACGGAGCCAAGGTGAGCGGCTGCACGGTGCACTTTGTGGACGAGCAGCTCGACCACGGGGCCATCATCCTGCAGAAGACAGTGCCGGTGCTGGACGAGGACGACGAGCACACGCTGGCGGCGCGCATTCTGGAACAGGAACACATCGCCTATACCGAAGCCATTAACGTGGTGCTCGGAGGCGGCTACGAGCTGGCGGGGCGGCGGCTGGTGCAAAAGCTTGCCGCCGGGGCGCAAAGAGAAGCTTAAAGCAGGGGGCGCAGAGAATTTCTGATCTGGGATTTTCGATTTCTCGGCGATCTTTGCGCAACCTTGGCGATCTCGGCATTGAGTTTTTTCAATCGTCAATCGAAAAATCTTCCATCGTCAATGCAATGAATGAAGCTGCCTACCATCGCGGGCTCCAGCTATTCAACAAGGCCGAATTCTTTGACGCGCATGAGGTACTGGAAGACGTATGGCGAGCGGCGCCGGCCGGGGAAAAGAAATTTCTGCAGGGGCTGATACAGGTGGCGGTAGGGCTGCACCACCACTCGCGCGGCAACCTGGCGGGAGCGCGGTCGCTGCTGGCGCGGGCAAATCGCAACTTGAGCGCCTATTCGGCGCGCCATGGCGGCATTGAGCTGGAGCGATTGCGCGCCCAGGTGGAGCAGTGGGTGGGCGCCCTGGAAAATGGACAAACAACGCCTGCGCTGCCACGGATTGAAACTCACCGGAGCTGAAGCCCACGCTCCTGTGCCCCAGTTCGTGCGGCTGAAGCCGCGCGCTTCCACGGTTCGTGCGGCTGCTTTCGACCAAGCGGAGACCTAACAAATTAGGTCTCTACCGTGAGCATGTTGCGCCAGAAGAACACATCAGGACCTGGGTGCGATGGGCCGCATGAGAAAGGAAAAGTCTCCGACCTTATAAATGACCTCGCCCGGGGAGTCGGGAGTTGCGGGAATCTTGCCGGCGCGGACCTGCTCAAAGGCGGAAACCAGGCGGGGAAGGACCGAAGGCGACGCCACGGGAATGTTGTGGGCGCCGAGGACCAATTTAACTTGCGGGGCGAGCGCGGCCAGGCGCCGGATGGAAGCGTCGTAGGCGCGCAGGTCGGTTTCCGGGCGGTAAAGCCAGATGGCGGCGGGATAGTAGGTGTCGCCGGTGAAGAGCAGGCCGTGGGCGCGATCGAAGAGCGAGATGGCGTCGGGAGTGTGGCCGGGAGTGGCTATCACTTGCAAGGTGCGGCCGCCCAGCGCGATGCGCTCGCCGTCGTGGATATAGGCAGTAATCTTCCAGGGCCGGGTCACGTAAGTTTGGGGATCAAAACCCTTGGGCAGCGAGCCGCAAATCTGGCCGGGCGCAATTTCGGCCTGGGCATCCTCGCGGGAGCCGCGCGCGTTGCGGCGGGTGAAGCCGGTGTCCATCCCATAGACGGTCGGGAACTCCCAATTGTCGCCGACATGATCGTCGTGGGTGTGGGAATTGAGGACCACGATGGACAGGTGGGTGAGCTGGTCCGTAACTTTCTTCAGGTCGCTGATGCCCATGCCAGTATCGAAAAGCAGGGCGCGTTTGTTACCGAGGATGAGATAGCTGATGGTCTCTTCCGCCTGGTGGGGCTCGTAAATGGCAAAGATTCCCGGCGCAACTTTGTAGACCTCAAACCAGGGATCGGGAATGGGCACACGCTCCAGAGTCTTGTATTCGGGGCGTGGAAGAGCGCGGCACCAGTTGGGAATATCGGCCGCGGAGGCGGAGAGAGCGAGAAGAAGAAAAAGCATGAGATGTGGCAGGCGGCGGCCCATGGGTGCGAAATTATAGCGAGATTGAGGAATTGTGTAATCCGGTAATTGAGTAATTTGTAATTGAAAACCCGGCGAACCAGGCGAACGGGTTAAAATTGGAAATTAGCAATTGCTCAATTACTCGATTACCGGATTACACAATTCCGTCATGCCATCCTTCGAAGAAATCGCCGAACTTGAACGCCACTACCTGATTCCCGTCTACAACCGCTATCCCCTGGCCATCGCCCGCGGCAAGGGAGTTTTTGTCTATGACCTGGAGGGCAGGCGCTACCTGGACTTCATCACCGGGATCGGGGTGAACGCGCTGGGCCACGCCCACCCGCGCATGGTGAAGGTAATCCGCGAGCAGGCGGCGCGCGCCATCCACATTTCCAACCTCTATTACAACGAATACCAGGGGGCGCTGGCCAAAAAGCTGTGCGAGCTTTCCGGCCTGCAGCGAGTGTTCTTCTCCAACAGCGGCACGGAGGCGATCGAAGGGGCGCTCAAGCTGGCGCGGGCCGCGGGCCACCAGCGCGGCGGAGAAGCCAAGAGTAAGGTGGTGGCGGTGGAAGGCTCGTTCCACGGGCGCACCTTTGGCGCGCTCTCGGTGACTGGGCAGCAGAAATATCGCGACCTGTTCCAGCCCCTGCTGGCGGGTGTGAGCTTTGTGCCGCTGAACGACGTGGGGGCGCTGCGGCAGGCGGTGGATGATGCCACCTGTGCGCTGGTGCTGGAGCCCATCCAGGGAGAGGGCGGCATTCGCGACTGCTCGCCGGAGTTTCTGGGCGAGGCGCGGGCGGCCGCCGACCGCCATCACGCGACGCTCATCTTCGACGAAATCCAGTGCGGCCTGGGGCGCACGGGAAAAATGTTCGCTTTTCAGGAATCGGGAGTGATTCCCGACATTGTAGTAGTAGCCAAGCCGATTGCCGGCGGCATCCCGCTGGGCGCGTTCATCGCCCGCGAAGAACTGGCGGCGGCGCTGCCTTCCGGGCAGCATGGCACCACCTTCGGAGGCGGGCCGCTGGCCTGCCGGGTAGCGCTGGAATATTTCGCGGTGGTGGAAGAGGAAAACCTGCTGCAGAACGCCGCCCGGGTGGGAGAGTATTTCAACCAGCAGCTCAAGTCGGTGGCGGAAAAATCGCCGCTGGTGCGCGAGGTGCGCGGCCGCGGGCTGATGCAGGCCATGGAACTGACCATTCCGGCGCGGCCGCTGGTGGAGCAGGCGATGGGCGAAGGCGTGCTCTTCAACAGCACCCACGATACGGTGCTGCGCTTCCTGCCTTCGTTCCTGATCCAGGAAAAGCACGTGGACCGCGGCATTCGGGTGTTGCGCAAACTGCTGCGCGAGGCCAGGAAGGCGGCCAAATCGGCGGCGGCGGACTGAGGGCGAACCGCGATGCGCTCGGGCCGCACCGGCGAGGGCGCCTGTGCTTACGCAGTCAAAGAGGCAGCGCACCAATATTGAAGTCGTCAGCCATTCAGCAGCCGGCACTCAGTCCTCCAAGTGGCCGAACCTATGGATATTTCGAGCCGCATTTCGCTATCGTGTCCCACTGCTGAAACCGACATTCACGAGCACTGGACGGAGCTGGACGGGCACCGCATGCGCTTTCTGCATGGCGGTAAGGGCCCGCCGCTGCTGCTGATTCACGGACTGCTGGGCTACTCCTTCTCCTGG
>DATGGJ010000742.1:0-14771 GCA_035308585.1 Terriglobales bacterium | reverse complement strand
ATGGAAGTTAGGCGTTTTCCGGCGAAACCGGCCATCGGCCGGGCAAAACCCGAACAGTAACCTTGACACTTCTGGCCCAGCGGTTGAAATAGACGCAGCAACACACAGACAGCTCCCCCAAAAGTTCAAAAGAGGGATGTTCCCTCTTGTCCGTTTTTGGCCGGCTTCGCCGGAGTGTAGGTGAAGCAGGAGGGCACCGCTGTGAATGAGGGTCAAAACCACATGACTGACGCCCCCGAGGTCATGAACATTCGCCAGGCTTCGCAGTACCTGGGCGTGAGCGCAGACACGCTTTACAAGTACGTGTACGAAGAAAGAATTCCCGCTTTCAAGCTGGGGAACCGCTGGAAGTTCAAGAAAACCATCCTCGATTCCTGGATGGAGCGGAAAAGCACCCAGGGGGAAGGGCGGGGGCGGAAAAAACTCAAGGCGCGGGCGGCAGGAGCGCAACTGTAAAGGCGGGGAGCATGTTTGGAAAGCAATCCATAGTCGGCCTGGACGTAGGCTCCAGCAGCATCAAGGCGGTGGAACTGAAGCGCGGGCGCAAGGGCATTGAAGTGGCCCACGTCGGCCTGGAAGCCCTGCCCGCCGACATCGTGGTGGATTCCATGATCGTGGACAGCGGCACGGTTTCCAGCGCCATCTCCAAGCTGTTCACGGAAAACGAAATCAAGTCGCGGGCGGTGGCCACCTCGGTGAGCGGTCACTCGGTGATCGTGAAAAAGATCCCTTTGCCCATGATGAGCGACCAGGAGCTGGCGGAGACCATTCAGAAGGAAGCCGCCCAGGCCATCCCCTTCGACATTGCGGATGTCAGCATTGACTACCAGATCCTTTCCGAGGATCCCTCCAGCCCCACCATGGACGTGCTGCTGGTGGCGGTGAAAAAAGACAAGATTCTCAACTACACCAACGTGCTCTCCATGGCAGGCAAGTCGCCGGCCATCGTGGACATTGACGCCTTCGCGCTGCAGAACTGCTATGAGTACAACTACGAGCCCGCGCCCAACTCCACCGTGGCCCTGCTCAACCTGGGCGCCAGCGTGATGAACATCAACATCGTCAAGGGCACGGTGCCGCTGTTTACCCGCGACGTGAGCGTGGGCGGCCACCAGTACACGGATTCGCTGCAGAAGGAGCTGGACCTCAGCTTCGACGACGCGGAAGCGCTCAAGCTGGGCCATAAGGTGGGCACGGTCAGCGAGGACGCGAAGCTGCCCATTCTGCAGCAGGTGACGGAAATTATCGTGCTGGAAATCCAGAAGACGTTCGACTTCTTCCGCGCCACGGCGGCGGGCGAGCACATCGAAAAAATCTTTCTGGCCGGCGGTTCCTGCAAGGTGCCGGGCCTGATCGAGTCGCTGCGCCAGGAGTTTTCCCTGCCGGTGGAGGAGCTGAATCCTTTTCAGAAGGTGCTGCCGCCGGTGGGCCCGGGACTGGAACTGGTGGAGCAGAACGCCGGCCAGCTGGCGGTGGCGGTAGGCCTGGCCCTGAGGAGTTTTGACGACCTATGATCCGCATCAACCTGCTGGGTGTTCAAAAATCGAAAAGCAAACGCGGTCCCAGCCTGGCGTCAATGCTGCCCGGCGCCGGGGTGAGCGTGGTGATGAAGGTGCTGCTGGTGTTCGCCCTGGCGGCGGCCATGAACTTCGGCTACTGGTACCACCTCAACACCGAAAAGGCGCGCCTGGCTACCCAGTTGGTGCAGGCCGAGCGCAAGAACCGCGAACTTTCCGAGGTCAAGGCCAAGTACCTGGAACGGGAAAAACAGATGCAGCAGTACAAGCGCCGCGTGGATGTGATCGACGAACTGCGCTCGCAGCAGTTTGGCCCGGTCAAGCTCATGGCCACCCTGGGCGGCACGGTGGACAACACCGAGGCGGTGTGGCTGAGCGCGGTCAAGGATGACGGCGGCAGCATTGATATTGAGGGCCGGGCGCTGAGCGAGACGGCGGTGGCCAACCTGATCACCAACCTGCAAAAGACCGGCTATTTCAAATCCGTGGAGATGAAGGAAAGCTACCAGGACGACCAGGTCAAGAACATGCAGGCTTTCATTTTTACCATTACTTGTCAGAAGCAGAAGAGCTAAAGGCGCGATTATGGCGAACCTGACTGATTTGCCGGAAGGAAAACAGTGGGCGGCAATTGCCGGAATGGCGGCGCTGCTCACGCTGGCCGCTTACTTTGGGGTGTTCCGCAGCATGGCCACGGCCAACGATGCCGACGCCCAGAAGCTGGCCACCAAGATGTCGGAGAATGCCGAACTGGAGCGCTACCGGCCCAAGCTGGTGCAGATTGAGCAGCAGATCGAAAACCTCAAGCTGCAACTGGCAATCCAGGAGCGCATCGTGCCGGATGAGAAGCAGGCCGACAAGTTCATGCGCATGCTGCAGGGCGAAGCGGAGAAATCGGGGATCGAGATTCGGCGCTACACGTCATTGCCCACCAACACCAAAGAGTTCTACACCGAAGTGCCCTTTGAGATGGAAGTGGACGGGCCCTATTACTCGCTGCAGAACTTCTTTGAGCGCGTGGCCCACCTGGAACGCATTATCAACATTTCCAGTCTGATGATGGCTACGGTGAACAAGCCCACGGATGCCCGGGCCAAGCATACGTACCAGTACGCGCCAGGAGAGAGCGTGGTGGCTACCTGTGTGGCGACCACGTTTTTCAGTCATGACCAGCAAGCCGCGCCCGCCAAACCCGGACTGCGTCGGGTAGCGGGGCAGCGCTAGGGAGCGGATATGAAGCGCACGGCAATGATTGCAGTGGTGGTGCTGGGGACGGCCGCGGTATGGGCGCAGTCGCCGCAGATTATTCAATCCACCCGGAACAAACTGAAGACGGCGCAGAAGACCTGGAACGCGCAGCAAAGCACGGTGAATGCTGCCGCGCAAGACAGCATGCCGGCGCGGGCAGGCAAGCCCGCCGCGGCAACGGCTTCCGTGCCCGACGCGCAGAAGCTTTTGCCCAGTGACGTAGTGGGCACGGAGGCGGGCGAGCAGCGCATGACGGAAGCAGCCAAGCGCGACAGCTACAAGCGCGACCCCTTTGTCAGCCCGGTGGTAAGCCGGGTGGGCGGGCCGGGCACCGGTTGCAGCGGCGGCAAGCGCTGCCTGGCGGCGGATTCCATGAGCCTGCGCGGTATCGTGCGATCCCACGACGGCATGATCGCGGTGGTGGTGAACTCTGCCAACAAGGCTTATTTCCTGCGGGAGAACGACCCTATTTTCAACGGCTACGTGGCCCGAATCACCGACGACTCCATGGTGCTGCGGGAGACGGTGGAGGATGTGCTGGGCCGCAAGAGCACCCGCGACGTGGTGAAGAAGCTTTCTGTGCCGGCGGTGTAAGCGGCCGGGAAACCGGGCCGGAACGCGGCCCGCCAAAAATGAATTGCAGTGCACGCGCCACCCGGCAGCCGCCGTCAGCATAAGGCGGGTTGAGCTGGGCGCGGGCGTGAGGGAGACACAAATGAGGCGAATGCAATTGCTGGCAATCATTCCCCTGCTCATGATTTCTCTGGCCGTGGCCCAGACATCGGGCCCGGAGGCGGGGACGGCAGCGGAGCACCCCCTGATCCAAAAGGTGGATGTGCTCAAGAGCGGGGACGGCATCAGCGTGGAAATCACGGGCAGCGGCAAGCTTTCCGCTACCGCCATGCTGGTGGCGAATCCGGACCGAGTGGTGGTGGATGTGCCGGGCGCGGTAGTATCCCGGTTCCGTCACATTGCCATCGGCGCTGACGGCATCAAGGGAGTGCGCCTGGGACAGAACAGCGCTCATCCGCCGGTGGCTCGCCTGGTGGTGGACCTGCTCGGGGCGCGGGACTATCAGCTCGTCCCTGCAGGCAACAAGGTCATCTTAAAGCTGCATTCTGCCCATGTGGCGGAAGCGCGGGCGACCCGTGCGCCGAAGCCGGCTGCTTCCGCAGCCCCGGCGGTGGGCGCGGTGGTTCAGCCGGCGGTGGTTCCTGTTTCCCTGAACTCCTCGGCGGCGGCTCCTTCTGCTCCGGCGAAAAACTTTGTCATGGTAGAGCCGCAATACAATTCCCGTCCGGCGGAGAGCGGCATCCAGCCGCCGCAACGTGCGCTCAATGCCGCTGCCACCATGGCGGCGACCCTGCCCGACAGCCTGCTGCTGCCGCGCGAGAGCGCTTCCATGGACGCCGCGGCGCAGGCCCAGCCCAGCCAGCCGGCTACGGCCCCCGCCCCCGCGGCCCAGCCCTCGTCGGGAGTCAACATCAAGCCGGCGGAGAACCTGGCGGCTGAGCAGCAACAGGAGTTGTCGCGCGGCATCCAGCCCTCCGGCAAGGCCCACTACACCGGCGAGCCCATCTCGGTGAACCTTAAGGATGTGGACCTGAAAGATTTCTTCCGCCTGATTCACGAAATCAGCGGGCTCAACATCGTGCTTGATCCGGAAGTGCACGGCAGCCTGACCATCGTGCTGGACGACGTGCCCTGGGATCAGGCTCTGGACATCGTGCTGAAGAACAACGGGCTTGATCGGCAGCTTGAGGGCAACGTATTGCGCATCGCCACCATTGACACCCTGCGCAAGGAAGCCGAGGCGCGCCGGGGGCAGATCGAAGCCGAAGCCCTGGCGGTGGATAAAGTCACCGTCACCCGCTATCTCAGCTATGCCCACTCCAAGGACGTGGTGCCTACGCTGAAAAAACTGCTGAGCTCGCGCGGCGACATCATTTCCGATGACCGCACGAACGCGGTCATTATTCAGGATATTCCCAGCGTGATCCCGCAGGTTGACCGGCTGATCACGCAACTGGACCGCAAGACGCAGGAAGTGGAGATCGAGGCCCGCGTGGTAGCCGCCACTCGAACCTTTGCCCGCGACCTGGGCACGCAGTTCGGCCTGGGATGGGGCAACAGCTCGACCGTGGTTGGCGGCGGGACGGGTGCCGCCTCCCCAACCCAGATAGGCTATGTCGGTCCGCCTGCTTACCTCACCATACCGGGTGTGCCCCTGCCAACGGGCAGCACACCAACGGCTACCTTCGCCAGCATCCCCCTGTTTTCCAACATGCCGGTGCCCAGTCCTAGCAGCGGCATCGGGATTTCGAATCTGGGGGCCAATTACCGCCTGGATTTCGTTCTGACCATGGCGGAATCGCGGGGCTTGCTGAAAATTCTGTCCCGGCCCCGTGTGGTGACGCAAAACAATATCCAGGCGGTGGTGCGGCAAGGGTTCCGCATCCCGGTGGTCACGCAGGCTCAATTGGGCGGGCCTCCCACGGTCACCTACGTGGACGCGTTCCTGCGCCTGACAGTGACCCCGCAGATCACAGCGGAAAACACCATTTTCCTCAACGTGGACGTAGAGAACACCACCCCTGACTTCAGCCGTCAGGTGCAGGGCAATCCCACCCTGATCACGCAACAGGCGACCACGCAGGTGCTGGTCACCGACGGCGGTACGGTGGTCATTGGCGGTGTCATCCAGACACAAAACTCGCTCAACGTGCAGCAGGTTCCGCTACTGGGCAACATTCCGGTATTCGGCAATCTGTTTAAGCGGACGACCGTCAGCACGTCCACTCAGGAACTGATCTTCTTCATTACGCCGAAGATCATGCAAACCTAACAGCGCGTCAGCCGGCAATCATCAGGCCCTCGGCGACGAGGGCCTCTTTTTTTGCCGCCGCAGTCGGCCCAGAGCGGTAAGCGAATGATGTATCTTGAAGCAGAGAAGAGTATTGATTCCGGAATCTGCCCGCATGGATTATCGAGCCCGCCAAAGAGCGTTACTGCAATCTGCTGAGTTTTCGAAGTGCGATATTTTTCTGGCCACCCACCTGCCCAACGTGCGTTACCTGTGCGGCTTTACCGGCAGCAGCGGGGTGCTGGCTCTGACGCCTTCGGGTTCGGTGTTCTTCACGGATGGCCGCTATAGCGAGCAGGCCCGGGCGGAAGTGAAGGGAGCGCGGGTGGTGGTTGTCCGTAAATCCCCCCTGGCCGCAGCCGCCGAGTGGCTGCGGCAGCGGGCCGGGCGAAAGCGGCTGGTGGCCGGCATTGAGAGCGAGCATCTCACTCTGGCCTCGCGCGCCCTCATCATGCGCCAGCTTTCTGGTCGTGTGCGCCTGCGCAATACCGCGGGCGTGGTGGAGCGCCCGCGCATGGTGAAAGATGCGGAGGAACTGGAAGGCATGCGGGCGGCGGCGAAGTTGGGGGACTCGCTGTTCAAGGTGGTGCTCCCTCGGGTCCGTCCGGGCACGGCGGAAACCAGCCTGGCGGCGGAAATGGAGTACGCCGCGCGCCGTGGCGGAGCCGAGGAAATGTCGTTTCCCACCATCGTGGCCGCGGGGCCGCGTTCCGCGTTGCCCCATGCCCGCGCTTCCTCCAACCGCGTTCCCCGCCGCGGATTCGTGCTCTTCGACTTCGGTGTTATACTCGCTGGTTATTGTTCGGACATGACCCGCACTGTGTGCGTGGGGCGTCCGACAGCGGAGGAGCGCCGCATTTATCAGGCGGTGCTGGAAGCGCAACTGGCGGCCATCTCCGCAATTCGGCCGGGAGTTGCAGTTGGCGAAGTGGACCGGGCAGCCCGGATGGTGCTGCGCGGCGCCGGGTGGGCGCGCTACTTTACTCATTCCACGGGTCACGGCGTGGGCCTGGAAATCCACGAGCCTCCGCGCGTGGCCGCCGGACAGCAGGAGCGCTTGCAGCCGGGCATGGTGATTACCGTGGAGCCGGGGGTTTACCTGGCCAGGCGGGGCGGAGTCCGGATCGAGGACATGGTAGTTGTGACCCGCTCTGGTTGCGAGGTGCTCACCTCCGCCAGCAAAGAGCTGATCGTGCTGTAGAAAAGGACCACCCGCTGCTGGCATGGGCGGCAGCGGGTAACGCAGTCCCTCCACCAAATCATGAACCAGAAAGAGCTCAAGGAACTCATCGAGTTCTTAATCGAGAAAGACGTCACCGAGTTCGAACTGGAGCGTGGCGACGTCAAGGTGCGCATCAAGCGCGGGCCTGCGGAAGCCCCGGCGGGGCGTGACGTGCACTATGTAACGGTGCCGACCACGCCGCCAGCGGTTGCTGAAACCCCGGCGCCTGCTGCGGCTCCACCTTCCATCCCGGCATCTCCGGGATCTTCCGCGGGAACTGCCAAAGAGGAAGGGCTGCACACCATCACCTCTCCTATTGTGGGGACCTTTTATGAGGCGCCCTCTCCGGGTTCGCCGCCCTTCGTCAAACCGGGAGACGCGGTCGAAGTGGGCCAGGTGTTGTGCATCATAGAAGCCATGAAGCTGATGAACGAAATCGAATGCGACGTCGCCGGGGAGGTCGTCAAAAGGGTGGTCAACAACGGCCAACCGGTGGAGTATGGCCAGCCCCTGTTTGAAGTTCGCCCGCGCAAATAGCTGCATTCATAAATGTTCAAGAAGATCCTGATTGCCAATCGCGGTGAAATTGCCCTGCGGGTTATCTGCGCCTGTAAGGAACTGGGCATCAAGGCGGTGGCTATTTACAGCGAGGCCGACCGCCACTCCCTGCACGTGCGCTTCGCCGATGAGGCCATCTGCATCGGCCCGCCGCAACTGGCCCAGAGCTATCTCAATATTCCGGCGGTCATCAGCGCCGCGGAAATCGCCAACGTGGACGCCATCCATCCCGGCTACGGGCTGCTGGCGGAAAACGCCAACTTTGCCGAGGTGTGCGAGACCTGCCGCATCAAGTTTATCGGCCCGCCGCCGGAAATCACCCGCCTGATGGGAGAAAAGGAAAAGGCGCGCGCCGCCATGAAGCAGGCCGGGGTGCCCATCCTGCCCGGCTCGGAGGGCGTCATCAGCTCCGAAGGCGAGGCCCAGGAGTGGGGGCGGCAAATCGGCTACCCGGTGATTGTGAAGGCCTCCGCGGGCGGCGGCGGGCGCGGCATGCGCATTATTCGCACCGATGAGGAACTGCCCAACCTGTTTCGCGCCGCCCAGTCGGAGGCGGCCGCCGCTTTCGGCAACGGAGACCTCTACCTGGAGAAATTTCTGGAGCGGCCGCGCCATATTGAGTTCCAGGTGCTGGGAGACTCCTACGGCAAGGTGGTGAGCCTGGGGGAACGTGAGTGCAGCATCCAGCGCCGCCACCAGAAGCTGCTGGAGGAATCGCCCTCCACCCAGATGACGCCGGAACTGCGCGAGCGCATTGGCTCCATGCTGGGGGCCACCCTCTCGAAAATCGGCTACGTGAACGCGGGCACGGTCGAATTCCTCATGGACGAGGATCGCAGCCTGTACTTCATCGAGATGAACACCCGCATCCAGGTGGAGCACCCGGTCACGGAGATGGTCACCGACGTGGACCTGGTGAAAAGCCAGATCCTGCTGGCGGCGGGCGGGCGCATGGACGAGGTGCTGCAGGGCAAGGTGCTGAGCCGGGGGCATGCCATCGAATGCCGCATCAACGCCGAACATCCGGAGAAGTTCACGCCCTCCGCGGGGAAGATCACGGCGTTTCATCCGCCCGGCGGGACGGGCGTGCGAGTGGACACCGCGGCCTATGCCGAAGGCGTGATTCCACCTTATTACGACTCCCTGATTGCCAAGTTGATTGTGCGCGGCAAGGACCGGCCGGAAGCCATCTCCCGCATGGCGCGGGCCCTGGAGATGTTCATAGTCGAGGGCGTTTACACCACCATCCCGTTGCACCGCCGGCTGCTGGCCAATGACGACTTTCGCGCCGGCCGCTTCCATACCAACTTCCTGGGACAATTCCTGAACGCAGGGAAAAAAGACGGGGCGAGCAAGTAGTCGGAATAGTAGGCCTGGGATGGAAGTTCCGGGTAAAGCTCCGCCTCGGATCGCCTGTGCGCCGATGTTCATCGGCCAGCCAGGCGTTGCACAGAATAGAAACACCCCCGTACCTCGGTAACCTTTTTCGCCCACGCCCGGGGGAGCACAATTCCTGTTCTTGAGCCGTTGCCCGCCGCAACGCGCAACCAAGACGGAAATGGTCACTATCGTAATCATCGGAACCGTCACCGCCCTGGCTATGTTCGCTATCTTGATGAAACTATTCGCGGGCGATCCCCCAGAAGCAGAGAAGTTGCAGAAAGGCGACATCATCAAGCAACTTCTGGCTTTATCCGAGCTTGAAAGCCGCACCGGCAGTAAATCAACGCCGCCTGCCCGGCCTCGAACAGAACAGGTTGGGAACACCACCCGCCCCGCCAAGGGTTCCAACGATGCGAAGCCAATAAAAGAGAAGACTTCGGAGTGTCTTGGCTGCTGAACCAGGGTGCCCGGCCGTATGCCCCTTCCACCGCTTAGGCAAGCTTCTTATAAACTGAAACCGTCCAGGCCAGGACTCAAGGCCAACGCCTGACGCGTGACTCTCCCGATTCCTGTTTTTATGCTGCCGCGACTCTACGCCATCGTTGACCCATCGTTCTTCCCCGACACGCCAGCGCTGCTGGCTTTCGCCGGGGAACTGCGCGCCGCCGGGGTTACTCTCTTCCAATATAGAAATAAAAGGGATAGCGCCCGCCAGATGCTGAGCCAGGCCCGGGAATTGCGCCGCCGACTGGAAGGCGTGCGCCTGATCATGAACGACCGGGCCGACCTCAGCCTGGCCGCTGCTTTCGACGGGGTGCACGTGGGCCAGGAGGACATATCGGTGGAGGGCGCGCGGCGGGTGCTGGGCGATCGGCTCTGGGTGGGCGTTTCCACCCATATACCGGAGCAGGTGGAGGCGGCGGCCGCCACCTCCGCGGATTATGTTGCCGTAGGGCCGGTCTTTGCCACCTCGAGCAAGGCCAATCCCGACCCGGTGATCGGGCTGGAAGGCGTGCGGGTGGCACGCAGCTTAACTCGCAAGCCGGTGGTGGCCATTGGCGGCATCACCCGCCAAAATTGCAATTCCGTCCTGGAGGCCGGGGCCGATGCGGTCGCCGTGATCTCTGACCTGCTGGATGCCCCCCGCAAGTCAGCAGAGGAATTTTTGCGCCGGTTAGGGTAAAGTCATGGCCGTAATGCCATGCGAGAGCGGGACGCCCTCGCGACCGCCGGCAAGTCACCCCACCGCGCCAAAAGCGGGCGCGTAGTCGGGGACACCGGCGGTCCACCAGCGCCACGGGGTATTTTCTGAGCACTGACATCCGGAATTCCGGGCCGCAGAGCGCGGTAGCCACCGAGTGGGAAACTTCCACCCACCAGGATAAGGAACTGGTCAAAGGCCTGGGCCTGACCAGCGCCACCACCCTGGTCATGGGCTCGATGATTGGCTCGGGTATCTTCATTGTCTCTGCCGAAATTGGCCGGGAGGTGAACTCGCCCGGCCTGCTCATCCTGGCCTGGGTGGTCACCGGCTTCATGACCATCACGGGGGCGCTGTGCTATGGCGAACTGGCCGCCATGATGCCCCGCGCCGGCGGCCAGTACGTTTACCTGCGCGAGTCACTGGGGCCGCTGTTTGGCTTCCTCTATGGCTGGACCCTGTTTCTGGTGATCCAGACGGGAACAATTGCGGCCGTGGGTGTTGCCTTCGGCAAATTCCTGGGTTACTTCCTCCCCTCGATCTCTTCGACCAATTGGATCGTGCACATCGCCAAGGTGCCGCCCATCCCGGTGGGCCCCATGGTGCTGGGCAACATGGATGTGGGGCTGAACACCCAGAACCTGGTCGCCATTGTCATCATCGTGGTTCTTTCCGTGGTGAATATTTTTGGGCTGAAGACGGGCGCGCTCATCCAGAACGTATTCACCATCGCCAAAGCTTCCGCCCTGTTCGGACTGGTGGTGCTGGGTCTGGCCATCGGACGCAACGCTCAGGCCATCGCCGCCAACTTCACCGGTTTCTGGCGCAACGCCGGCTGGCATGCTCAGCACCCGCTGGGAGCGGGAGTAGCGGTGGGCACGCTGACCATCATCGCCGTCGCCCAGGTGGGCTCGCTGTTTTCCGCAGACGCCTGGAACAACGTGACTTTCACCGCCGGCGAGGTCAAGAATCCCAGCCGCAACCTGCCCCTCTCCCTGGCCATGGGCACGGGTGTGGTGATCCTGCTCTACATCGCGGCCAATTTCATTTACCTGATGGTGTTGCCCTTGAATGGCGACCCGCACGGCCTGACCACCCTGGCCCGTGGCATCAAGTACGCGGCTGAAGACCGCGTGGGCAGCGCGGTGATGTTCCAGATGTTCGGCCAGGCGGGGGGAGCGGCCATGGCCATTGCCATCCTGCTCTCCAGCTTCGGCTGCAACAACGGGCTGATCCTGGCCGGCGCCCGCGTCTATTACGCCATGGCCAAGGACAAGCTCTTCTTCCGCAGGGTGGCCGACCTGCACCCCAAATACAAGACCCCGGTTGTCTCCCTTATGGTGCAGATGGTCTGGACCTGCATTCTTTGCCTTTCCGGCACCTACAACCAGTTGTTGGATTACATCATTTTCGCGGTGCTGGTGTTTTACATTCTGACCATCGGGGGCCTCTTTGTGCTGCGCAGGAAGCATCCCCAGGCGCAGCGCCCCTACCGCGCCATCGGCTACCCCGTCCTGCCCGCCATCTATATAGTTTTTGCCGTGTTTATTGATGTCGTACTATTACGGTATAAACCTCAGTACACTTGGCCGGGCCTGATTATCGTGCTCATCGGAATTCCGGTTTACCTGCTGTGGTCGCGCCTGAACCGAACCGCTTCGGCGGCGGAAGTGTAAATCCTGCAATGAAAAGAGCCCTGGATGTCTAATTTACTCAAAACCAAGCCGCTGGACGTGGTGATGGCGGAAGCCTACGAAACCGGCGAGCATTGCCTGAAACGCGCCCTGGGCCCGGGCAACCTTATCGCCCTGGGCATCGGCGCCATTATCGGCACTGGAATTTTCGTTTTAACGGGAGCGGCGTCGGCCATGTACGCCGGGCCCTCGATCGTGCTCTCGTTCATTGTCGCCGGTATTGGCTGCGTTTTCGCCGGCCTGTGCTACGCCGAGTTTGCCGCCATGATTCCCATCGCGGGCTCGGCCTACACATATGGTTACGCCACGCTGGGCGAGATTTTCGCCTGGATTATCGGCTGGGACCTGATCCTGGAGTACGCCTTCGGCGCCGCCACCGTGGCCTCGGGGTGGAGCGGCTACGTGCTCAGCTTTCTGCAGGACTTCGGCATCCGCTTGAGCCCCAAGCTGGCCGGCGCCCCGGGCACGCCGTTCGTGCTCTACAACGGGCACTGGGAAAACCTGAGCCGCGTCTCCAAGGCGCTGGCGCTGCACCACATTGATCCCAGCACCCTGCCGCATCAGACTTCAATCTTCAATATGTTCGGGTTTATTGGCATTGCGCTGGTCACGGTGGTGCTGGTGATCGGCATCAAGGAGTCAGCCAATCTGAACTCCTTAATCGTGATTGTGAAGGTCTGTGTGTTGCTGGTATTTGTGGGCCTGGGGGTCAATTACATCGTTGGCCACATGGCGGAAGCATCCGCCAACTGGCATCCCTTCATTCCGCCCAATCAGGGCAGCTTCGGCGAGTTCGGCACCAGCGGCATCTTCCGCGCCGCGGGCGTGATCTTCTTCGCCTACATCGGATTTGACGCTGTCTCCACCGCTGCGCAGGAGACCAAAAATCCAAAGCGCGACATGCCCATCGGCATTCTGGGCTCGCTGGTCATCTGCACCATTCTTTACATCCTGGTGGCGGGCGTGCTCACCGGGCTGGTGAAGTACACCAACCTCAACGTGCCTGACCCCATCGCCATCGGCATTGATATGACGGGCGTGCGCTGGGGCAGCCTGCTGGTGAAACTGGGCGCCATCTGCGGCCTGAGCAGCACCATGGTGGTCATGTTGCTGGGTCAATCGCGCATCTTCTATACCATGTCGCACGACGGCCTGCTGCCCAAATGGGCCAGCGCCGTGCACCCGCGTTTCCGCACGCCCTACATTTCGTCCATCTTTGTGGGAGTGTTTGTGGCCATCTTTGCAGCCCTGATTCCCATTTCTGTGCTGGGCGAGTTGGTCAGCATTGGCACTCTGCTGGCGTTCATCATTGTGTGCGCCGGGGTGTGGGTGCTGCGGCGTACCCGCCCGGAGGTGCCGCGCCCCTTCCGCACCCCGTGGGTGCCGTTTGTCCCCATCATGGGGATTGTGATTTCCGCCCTCATGATGGTCAGCCTGCCTCTGGATACATGGCTCCGGCTGATCGTGTGGCTGATTATCGGCATGGTGATTTACTTCACCTACAGCCGCCGGCACAGCAAGGTGCAGCAGGGCGGGACTCCCCTTTCCACTCCGCCCGTAGCGACCGCTGGCGAGCGGAGATAGCTCTCGCGTTCTAGCTGGTGAGCTATCCAACTTCCAGCTGTCGTTCACCCTCGTGCGGAAGATTGACCTTGTCCCCCGGGTGCAAGTAGACTCTCCGACCGCAAGCGGGGGTGTTCGTAATGCTGAAATGGGGATTCGCATTTCTGGCGCTGGCTGCGGCGCTTTTGCAAACTCTGGCGGCGCAGGGCTTGCCTCCGGACAATAAGTCCGCACAGGTCACGCTCACTTATCTGGGCACAGCAGGGTGGCAGATCAGCGACGGCACCACCGTAATTCTTATTGATCCCTACCTTTCGCGCATTATTGTGCCGCCGCCCGGACCTGGCTCAGCTGCGCTCGGGCGAGTGCCCGGAGACAAACGGCCGTTGCACGGCTGGAACGATGTCGTAGAGCCCGACGTGGCCACCATTGACGCCCACATTCCGCGGGCCGACTTTGTTTTCGTCACCCACACCCATATTGACCACGTGATGGATGTCCCGCACATTGCCCTCAAGACCCACGCTACCGTCATCGGGACCGAAAGCACCGAGAACGTGATGCGGGCGTATGGCGTGCCCGAAGAGCAATTGATTACGGTACGGGGCGGCGAAGACTACGAGTTCGGCAAGTTCTCGGTAAAGGTGATTCCCAGCCTTCACAGCCCTCTGGCGCACAAGCACTATTTCAGTTCTGAAACAGCTCCCGCGGGCATGAAGGCGCCGCTCACGCTGGGGCAGATGCATCCTGAGGGAGGCACACTGGCCTATCTCATCCGGCTTGATGGGCACCAGATCCTCGCTTTTGGCGGCAACAACTACATCGAGCGCGAAATTGAAGGGCTGAAGCCGGATGCGGTGCTGGTCGGCGCGGCCGGCTCGCGCAAAGAGATCTATGACTACACCGGCCGCCTCATGCGTGACCTGGGTTTCCCGGCGCTGGTGTTGCCCACGCATTGGGATAATTTCATGGCTCCGTACAGCGCTTCCGAGCAGCCGGCAATAGATGCTGTGCAACCCTTCGTGCAGGAGGTGAAGGCAGCCTCTCCGAACACAAAGGTAATTGTGCCCAAGTACTTCGAACCGATTGTGCTCGAATCCCGGCAGTGATTCGCCGGTTTCGGGCGCCTCGCGGCGGAGGACCCGGCCCACAAACTTTTTTCTTTCCCACCCAAGTGTGGTGAAATTGAGGACGAGAACTGGCCACTGAACACCGGGCCACTCACCACTGCCTTGCGCGCTCTTCACAACCTGAAACTGATCGGCCTGGGGTTGCTGATTGTCATGCTCCTGGGCGTCGCCGGCTTTCACTTCATCGAAGGCTGGCCCTGGTTCGACGGCCTCTACATGGTGGTGACCACCTTCACCACCATCGGCTATCAGGAGGTGCACCCGCTCTCTCACGCCGGCCGCATCTTCAACCTTTTCCTGATTATTGCCGGTGTTTCGCTGGTTTTTCTGGGAATCGGGTCGCTGACCCAGGCTTTGCTAGAATTCGAGCTGGGTAACTTCTTCGGCAGGCG
>DATGGJ010000741.1:0-3015 GCA_035308585.1 Terriglobales bacterium | reverse complement strand
CCGGGAACGAAGGGCGGGTGTTAGACAGCGACCCGGTGGTGGTGGTCGGCTACAAATTCTGGAAAACGGTGCTGGGCGGCGATCCGCATATCCTCGACAAGACCATACCCCTCAGCGGACATCCGTTCACCGTGATCGGAGTGGCGCCTGAAGGTTTCATCGGTATAGAGCGCATTCTAGCTGTGGATATGTGGGTTCCCATTACCAATCACGATCTCCTCAACCCCGGTTCTCGGACGGCAGAGTGGATCGGCAGTAAACACAATCGCAGCTTCTGGAATGTAGGCCGCCTCAAGCCCGGCGTCAGATCCGCCGCCGCCGGCGCCTGGATAGAGCGTTGGGGCGCGAGCCAGGCCGCCCAAGACCCAAGTTATCGCGAACTGAGATACGGCGTCGCCCCGCCGGGGCTGCTCAGCCCGGCACTGCGCTCCGCGGTTAGCGCCTTCACGCTCATGTTGCTGGGGGTGGTTAGCCTGGTGCTGTTGCTGGCCTGCGCCAACATCGCCAACCTGCTGCTGGCGCGGGGCGTGGAGCGGCGCCGGGAACTGGCCATTCGCCTGGCCATTGGCGGCAGCCGCGCTCGCCTGTTTCAGCAGCTGCTCACTCACAGTCTTCTGCTTTCCTTCCTGGGCGGCGCCGCCGGACTGCTTCTGGCCTTTTGGCTGGACCGACTCCTACTCTCTCTCCGCCCGCTGTTCGATTTCCCGCTGGCTCTTGACCTCACCCTGGACTGGCGCACCCTGGGATTTGCCGTCCTCGTTTCGCTGCTGACGGCCGTTTTGTGCGGCCTGATTCCCGCTCTGCAGGCGGCGCACGCCGATCCCGCCCCGGCTTTGAAATCTGCTGTCTCTCGGGGAGAGCCTCGGCGCTACGCCCTCAAGCAGACATTGGTTGCGGCGCAAGCCGGCCTCTCCCTGATGGCCCTCGTGGCCGCTGTGCTGATGCTGCGTTCTCTGTGGCGCGTACAAGCCGAGGGACCGGGATTCGATGCCGACCACGTCCTCGCTGTCACCTTTGACCTCGGCCAGCAGGGCTATAGCGAAGCCAAGGGCCGCCAGTTTTATGCTGCCCTGCTGCGCGAGGCACCCCAAGTGCCGGGAGTGGAACGCGCCAGCCTCGCCGGTTACCTTCCTCTCAGCGACACCGATGAGAGCGACACTGAGGTGCAGCCCCCCGGCCGGCCAAAGCCGCTGGTCAGCATCGTCACCCCCATCGCGCCCGGTTATTTCCAGACCATGGGCATTCCGCTGCTTGCCGGCCGCGACTTCGATTCCACCGACCAGAAGGATTCCACCCCGGTCGTCATCATCAATCGTTACCTGGCACGGGAGTTGTGGCCGGGAGAGGACGCCATCGGCAAGATGGCGCACCTGAATGGCACGCCGGGACACGACTGTCGCGTAGTCGGCGTGGCCGCCGATGGCAAATACGAGACTCTGGGTGAGGATGCTACCGGGTTCGTCTACCGCCCCGCGACTCAGTATTACTGGCCGCACATTAACCTGCTGCTGCGCACCGCCGGGCCGCCGCTCGCTTCTGCCGGCGCCATTCGCAAAATGGCGGCCGACCTCGACCCTAATCTGGCCATCACCGGCATTCGCGCCCTGAATGACTTTGTGAATGTGGCGCTTTTGCCCGCCCGCCTGGCAGCCATCCTGCTGGGCAGTCTCGGACTGTTGGCGCTGGCTCTGGCGGCCATTGGAATCTACGGCGTAGTCTCTTACGCGGTAAACCAGCGCACTCGCGAAATCGGCATTCGCATGGCACTGGGCGCTCCAACTGGAAATGTCCTGAGCATGGTGGTCCGCCAGGGCATGGCGCCGGCCGTCATCGGCCTGGTCCTGGGATTCGGCACCGCCTTAGCCGCAGCCTCGATGCTCGGCGCCTTCCTCTATGGCATTCAGCCGCGCGATCCCATCACTTTCGCCACCTCCCCGCTGCTGCTGCTGGTTGCTGCCCTGGTCGCCGCTTATGTGCCCGCGCGCCGCGCCGCCCGCGTGGATCCCGCCGCCGCACTGCGCTGGGAATAGCCAATCCAAAATCTCTCAAATCGTACTAATCACAGAAACGTGATATCTCGGAAATAGCTTTTGGCGCGGGCGCCCACGCCCGGGTTTCGCCTGCGCAGGCATCATGCTAGCAAGGGGCATCTCGGGTGTATGCAGCAGGCTGAATGCTTTCTGCTGATTGCTGAGTGCTACCGCCCCTTCGAGCAAACGAAAAAGGGAGGCAGGTTCGCCTCCCTTTCGTTTTATCTCCGGAACTGTTTCAGTACAGCCGGAAATTAACTTCCACGTTGATTTGCACCGCTACCGGCTGTCCATCCTTCATGGCGGGCTCGAATTTCCAGTTGCGCACCGCCTCGATGGCTTTCTGGTCGAGTCCCATGCCCAGCGAGCGCGCCACCTTGATGTCATGCGGCCTGCCATCCGGACCCACAATCAGCCACAGCACGCAGGTACCCTGATATTTAGCCTTGCGCGCTTCCTCCGAGTATTCCGGATCAGGCGTATAGACCGCGCGCGGAGCGGACACGCCGCCGCCTACACGGAAAACCCCGCCCCCGATACCGCCGCCCCGGCCTGGACCAACTCCCGGCCCAGTACCCGAACCCACGCCGCCACCCGCACCAGAGCCGATGCCACCGCCAGAACCGGTACCGTTGGAGGGCGGGCCTGCTGGAATCACGGCCTTAGGATCGCCGAAGTTAGGCAGATTGTTAGCTGCCAGATGCACCTGTGGGGGAACCACAACCGTGGGCTCAGCCGTCAACTTGGGGTGGTCATTGCGCACCACCATGGCCGGGGGAGTAATCTGCTCCATTGCCAGCTTCGGGAGCTTGCCTTTGGGCGCCTGGAACTTGTCTCTATCTCCGCCGCCGCCGCCACCGCCAATCGTGTCGTTCTTCTTACTTGACATCGGGGTGTAGGGCGAGAGGTTGGGCGCGATTATGGTGACGGTTTCATGCTTTTCCGCCTGCTTCACCACCCGGGCGCCAGCAATCGAAATGGCCAC
>DATGGJ010000740.1:0-5889 GCA_035308585.1 Terriglobales bacterium | reverse complement strand
TCTTCGTTCACTCCCTGGAACACCGGCCCGCCCAGCTTCAGGCCGGCATCTACACCGTGAATGGCCGTCGCCCACTGCAGGTAGAGCGCTCCATAGTCCTCCGGCAGAATGTACTGCCCATCCGGCTCCTCGCCCATCTCGACATAGGAGACGGGATAACCGCGCTTCTTAAGGTAAGAGATTTGCGCCGCTGCATCTTCCGGCGTGCCATAGAGCATGGCTACGGGGATCATGGCCGGCAGACGGTTGGTGATGCCGCTGGTAAAGAAGAGGTCGAAGCCGGTCTGGTCGCCGGCATGCTCATCCAGGTCGGCAGCCGAGTGCCACGGGTCAATGGAAGAGCAGTAGGTCGCCGTCTGGTCCTGGTCCGGCCGGTGCTGAACCAGGTCCACAAATTCCCCGGTATCATCGAAGTTGCCGGCGTATACCTGGGCGATAGCGTAGCCCGCACAGTCACGCGGGTCTGAGCCATGCCGGCCACAGGTGTTGGATGACTCGGTCATCCAGATGCGCAGAAATCTGGCCGTCACCGGCGATGGCGCGAGCTGCAGAGTGACCGTGCCTCCTTGGCCGTTGCTGATCGTCCCCTGGGGGAAAGCAGCCCAACTCCCTTGGGTGGGCTTATCCATGGCGTGTTCGCCGGTCCAGTACTGCACTTCGTAGCGGCGCGCGTAGGGCTCGGCCCAGTCCATCCGCAGCACGCTGATCCGCTCCACGGCTCCCAGGTCAATTACCACCCATTGCGGGTGGAGGTCGTCATCTTCCCCGGTGAATCGGCGAGTGAGATAGGGATTGCTCTTCCAGAACGTGCCCGGCTCACCATCCGTCAGCCGCGAGTAGCCGCGTTCGGTGCCGCCGTTGCGGGTGTTGCCGCGACGCGGCAGCGGATACCCATAGGAATGCCGCAGAAATTCAGCAGGCTCGGAATTGCCGGTGAAATAGCCGCTCTTACCGGCCGGGTCGCTCCAGCTTCCATCGTGGTTCCAGTGCCAGGCCGCGATCTGCAGCTCCGTGTTTTGCCGGTAGGTGATCGGCCCCCATCCCGCCGACAGGCACTCCTTGATAACGGGTTCGGTGTACACCCGGTCCACAGCCCCATAGGGCAGGATATCCATGGAACTGCCCAGCGCCTGGTCGGGATCAAAGGAATGCACCCCGCTGCGAGCATCCACCCGGATCTCCCACGCACGGCTGCTTTCGTTGCCCGAGGGGGCTGGCGATATGGCGGCCAGCATAGGCCGTCGCGACAAGACCAAAGCTGCCGCTCCAGTTGCCTTTAAGAATTCGCGCCGGGATGCCCGCATTTATACCTCGTTGCGTGTAGCTGGTAGCAACAAAAAAGCGGCAGGGCCGACCCCCTGCCGCTTCACCAGAATCATCTTTCCTATTTCTTGTTTACCGCTTTCCTCAGTTCGGCTCCCGGGGTAAATTTGGCCACTTTGCGGGCGGCAATCTTGATTACCGCGCCGGTTTGCGGGTTGCGCCCATTGCGGGCTTTTCTTTGCGAGACGGAGAACGTGCCGAAACCCACTAGGGCTACGCGGTCTCCCTTCCGCAGAGCGCCGGTTACGCTGTCCACCATTGTGTCAATGGCGGCGGCGGCCTGGGTCTTGTTAATGCGCGAACCAGCCGCAATTCTGTCGATCAAATCGGCTTTGTTCATCTTCGCTCCTGAGCAGGCTTGCCGTTCGCGTACGATTGCCTGCGCGAAGCGGCTTATAACCTGTGCGAGCTATTAAGCTCCGGGTGCAAGAGAATGTCAACTGTGAAAATCCGCGCCGGACGCGCCTTTTGCAATAGCCCTCCCGGGGAATCCGCAGCCTGCCTCTCTCCGCCCGAACCGGGTCGGTCTAAGCCGCGCCCGCCGCGCCTATCGTCTTACCTTGCCGCCCGATTTCGCCTCCTCCGGCACTTCTTTGACCAGGTCATTCACCACCCGGTCAATCTCCGGCTGCGGCACCGCATCAGCGGCCGACAGGCTGCGCGCCTGGTCCCTCTTTTCCCGGATCAGCAGAACCACCACATGCGCGATGGCCGCATTATCCGTGCCCATGCCCTCCGGAGTTTTGGCTTTGATGCCGACGGCGGAGGGAGCTATCTTCAGCAGTTCCGCGATCCGCGCCTGGATTTTCGCCGCGTGTGGACCGATTTTCGGCTCCGCCAGTATCAGCGTGGAATCTACATTGGCCACGGCATAGCCGGCGCGCGTTACCCGCTTCATCGCCTCCGCAAGGAAGGTAACCGAGTCCGCGCCCTTCCACTTGGGATCGGAAGGCGGAAAATAGGTGCCGATATCACCGGCGGCGATGGCGCCGAGCAGCGCATCCGTCAGAGCATGCAGCAGCACGTCGCCATCGGAATGCCCGGCCAGACCCTTGCCGTGGGGCAATTGCACTCCGCCGATCTTCAGCGGAATGCCCGCCTGAAATTCGTGCGAGTCCCAGCCGTATCCGATTCTCACAAACCAACCCCGGCCACGTATTTACGCGGAGTCACACGGATTTTCCTGCTTTCAATGTCCAACAGTAGTCGCCGCAAGTGCGGCTGCTCGCCGAAATTGAGCGGCAGGCCAATCTCAATCTCAGTAGCCCGCAGGTAAGCTTGCTCGTAAACCAATTCCAAAAAACCGTATCCCAGTTCGTTGTACACATCGTAGAAGGCCCCGATGCTCTTCTCAGTCAGCGCAGAATGTTTCAGACCGGCTCCAATCGTCATATTGTCCTCGAATCGGGGAGAAGAACAGTGTAGCGCCGAAGGGGAGTTTTGAAA
Organism: Terriglobales bacterium; assembly: GCA_035308585.1. GTDB lineage: Bacteria > Acidobacteriota > Terriglobia > Terriglobales > Acidobacteriaceae > JAICWP01. Next base: position 3,120 of record DATGGJ010000740.1, on the reverse strand, counting down.
TAATCCGTGCGGATCGGCGTAAATCCGTGGCTGATCTTAACCGGCGGCGCGGCGGACAGGGCGCGACATATAGAACTCGGCCAATTCCAGGTCGGCGGGCGTGGTGATCTTGAGATTACGCGCCGAGCCCATTACCACCGCCACCGCGTGTCCGGAACGCTCGACCAGGGAAGCCTCGTCGGTGCCCACGAATCCGTCGGCGGCCGCCTCATCGAAGGCCCTTTTCAGCACGCTAAAGCGGAATCCCTGGGGAGTTTGCGCCAGCACCACCCGCTCTCGCGGCACAGTGGCGGTGATGATGGCGTTCTCGGCGCTGCGCTCCACCTGCTTGACGGTGTCCACTGCGGGAACTCCTGCAATGGCCGCGCCGTGCTTTTCGGCTCCCTGGATTACGTTCTCGATGATTTCCTCATCCACCAGCGGGCGCACCGCGTCGTGCACCAGAATGATGTCGTCGGAAGCGGCGTGAACCTGGGACAGGGCATTGGCCACCGACTGCTGCCGGTGCTCGCCCCCTTCCACCACCTGCACCTTCTTTCCCAGGCGCTCCTCTTCCAGGCGCGGGCGGAAGTTGTCCGCTTCCGGCTTGCGCAAGGCAAGGTAAATCTCCGCTATTCGCGGGCTGGCGGCAAATTTGCGCAGCGTGTGCACCAGGATGGGCACCCCGTTCAACTCCGCAAATTGCTTGGACGGGCCCTTTCCTACCGCCGAGCGCGGCGCCGCTTCCGCCGCTGTCATGCGCGTGCCCAGCCCCGCCGCCGGAATAATGGCGATTACCTTCATGGGGGCAATCAGTATACGAGCGGCAGGGACTTCACATCAAATCAACCCGCACCCCAGCCCCTGGTGTTCACAATTCAGCCCACCCGCATCGGCATGCGCGCTGCCGCAACACCTATCCTCTGACCATCCCCTGGCGTACGGCGTGAATGAAGTCGGTGTACACCGGCTCCAGGCCGCAGGCGCGCATTTCGGCCGCGATCTGACCGCGGTGATAGGCGGAGTGCATGACCACGTGCATCAGGATATCGCCCACCTCGTTGCTGAAATGCTCTCCCTTGGAGTTAGTGTAGGCTGCCGGCTCCTGCAGGCGCTCCGGAGTGAGCTGGCGCAGATAGTCCTCCCACCCCGCCACCAGTTCTTCCACCTCCTGAGCGATCTGCTTCAGCGTAAGCTGGGGCCACACGGCCATTTTCTTGCTGCCGGGAAGGATGCGGCTGCGCCATGTCCATTCCGTTCCCACTATGTGAGCCATCAGCCGCACTGACCGTGGCGAGGACTGTGCCGCCGTCTGCAGGGCGCCTGCCACCTCGCGGTTGGCCCAATGGTCATAGAGGTATAGTTTGCGCAAATATTCAAGTAGCTCCACGCGCTTTCCCCTTCCGCATAGGCTTGACTTAAAACGTGGTACGTGTTCGATAGGTGGAACACATCAGATGTCACACGGCCTTGCCGGAAATTGTAAAACCTGAAAAGTCTTAAAAACATTCCCGGCTTCTACAAGCCCTTAGATTCTCAGCCCTCAGCGTTGATTCTGAAACTGTAGTCACGTTTCTGTGCCAACCCGTTGCGCGGGCCTTGCGTCTGATTGGAGGAGGGGTCACTATGGCAAACAAGCGCAGTTCTAGCCGGCGGAGTTCGCGGTCGCACCGCTCCACCGCGAGATCCAGCCGCTCGTCTTCACGCAGAAGTTCGCGGGGAGCCTCGGCGCGCAGTTCGCGTTCCCATCGCTCCACCTCCCGCTCCCGCGGGCGAAAGTACGGACGCAAAGCGCAGAATGAAGTCCGCACCGAGATGCACCACATGCGCTCCGGCAAGCATCCGGTGAAGAACCGCAAGCAGGCAATCGCTATCGGATTGAGTAAGGCGAGGCGCAAAGGCGCCAAGGTTCCAGCCCGGTCCAAACGGTCGAGATCGCGATAGAAGGAAATGGCAACCGGAAAGTCCAGCTGCCGTTCCGGCACTACTGGCAACACTCGTTGTTCCAACCGCCCACCGCTGGCGTGATGGAGCGCCAGGAAGCGCCGTGGCGGGCTTTGGCCCTGGCGGCACGCGCCGTGTCTGGAGGTTAGACGCAGCCGATTATTTTATTTTGCGGGCGATCTGCGGCCCTTGACTGCGCTTACCCGCGTTCGAAGGCGTGCTTCTTCTCCAGCTCCTGATGCGCCTGGCGCATTTCCGCTTCTATGCGCTGCGCTTGAGCCAGCAGCGCTTCGGTGGGCACGGCGTTTTCGCCTTGGTTGTGAAAACGGATCAATCCTTCCGCCGCCACCCGCCGCGCCGCCTCCAGCATGCGCTCCGGCGTGGCCCCCAGGTACAGCACATCCACCGGGTCGGATAGCCGGCTCGGGGCCGCGTCCGGGGCCAGTTTATGCTCCCAGTAAACCTTTCTGCGGATAAAGTCGTTCAGTTCAGCGTCGCTGGCGTGCTGGAAAGCCCATTGTTTGCGCCGCAGATCGTAATACCGGCTGGAGAAGGGAACGGGCAGCAGCTTGGGAGACTTAAGAAACTCCAATTGCCGATTGTCCACCTCTTTGCGCAGCGCATTCACAACCGGAGCCTCGGTGTCCTTGGGATCGAGCGAGGGCAGCGCCTCACGCACGGTTTGCGTCAGGTTGATGGCCACCGGCACGTGCAGGCCGTCGCTGTTCTCCAGGCAAATATCTCCGTGCAGCACAAAATAATCCGCTCCCCCGCCGGAACGGTGAAACGGCCATTGCAGAGTGATGGTAAGCGGCAATCCGGCAATGGTGAGGTAGAGCTTCCCTTTACTGGGGGCGCCCGGGCTGGTTTTTGCGGTTGTCATCCCTGGTTCGTCGTGTCTCTGGCGGCTATTCTAATGAACTCCGGCCGTGTCGTGAAGCGACCTTCCAAATTGCGAGGTTGCTCCACAAAACCCGGCCGGCGGGTTCGTTTCGAGCCGCCACCCTCCCAGAAGTCCCTCCTCCGCCCCGGTCCTGCTCCACTTTTTATAGTTTTGGTTCCCTTCCCTTACCGACACAGGCGTTTTCGCCCTTTTACCGAGCCAGGCGCGAATTGGAGGGGGAATTTGAGCGGTTGCTCCACTTATAACTCGCCTGGTTCTTGTGGGGCTTTGGTCGAGGCCAGAACAGATGCCGC
>DATGGJ010000739.1:0-4374 GCA_035308585.1 Terriglobales bacterium | reverse complement strand
TGCTAAGCGCCTCAAGTTCGATTCCGGCCCGCGCCTCCAACTTCCCCCGAAAATTTAGGTTTGGGACGAGGTCCTGCGCTACGCTCAGGATTTCGGCAGCAGGCTCCCGCTCGTCGCCGGCGGCGACTGGCTCACGCCTGCTAAGCGCCTCAAGTTCGATTCCGGCCCGCGCCTCCAACTTCCCCCGAAAATTTAGGTTTGGGACGAGGTCCTGCGCTACGCTCAGGATTTCGGCAGCAGGCTCCCGCTCGTCGCCGGCGGCGACTCGCTCAGCCTGCTCAACCGCCTCAAGTTCCGCCGGCGGTCTCAGGATTTTGCCTTCCCGCGACGGCCAGTGTGACTGAGGTAACTACCATTCTGTTCTTGACTGCATGTCGGGCAGCTAGAATAAAAGTAGACAATGGGAACTATGACCGACCGCACATCGCCTCTGCTGCTCTTGGCGGCTTTGCTGGGCATTCCCGCGGCCGGGCTGGGTGTAATTCTGTTCGACCTGCAGATTCCCAGGCTCATTTATGGCCGAGCCAACCCGTTATTACTGGCGCTCGAGATTGGCAGCCTGCTCACGGCAGTAGCACTGTTCCTGCTGCTGCGCTCTCGCCTGGCAATCGCCTCAGCTCCCCGAGGCCTGTACCGGGATGTGCTCGATTTTCTGGGCATGGCACGATGGCACCCGGTGGTGAAGGTCGCGCTTGCCGGTCTGCTGCTGCTGCCTGCGGTGTGGTTTGTCCACGGCGAACGATGGATTGTCAACCTGATCACTAGCCTGGGTCGCCGAGCCCTTGCACTCAGCGACGTGCAGGATGCCCTCGACACTGCCGCTGTGGCTTATCAGCTCACATTGTTGGGCGGCGTGCCGCTGCTGTTCATGCTTCATCTGTTATGCCGGTGGAAGCGCTCGGGTCGCGTCCTGCCCTGGCTGTTTCTTCCCATGTTCTTTCTGGGAACCGCATTTGGGGTAGTAGTATTCGGGACCCTGGCACATTTCGGAGATTGACTGGTTCGGTTGCCTGCACTGTGCCCGACGCATACTACACAGCGGCTTCTCGAAAACCCGGCGGCTACCGTTGCCAAGGCACAAAAAAGCCCGCGGGCGATCAGCAAGAAGGCGCGGGCTTCTTCTAAACGCTACCTCTGACAGGAATCACTCACCATCTTTACGCCCGTCACGGTTAAATGTCCGTGCTCGGCATTGTTCTTCTTGACACCCGTGTCGGCGGCGGCGCCTTTGGCGTCTTCTTTCAAATTGTGGAGCTTGGTGTGGGAGACGACGCCGGTGGCGGCGACAGTATGACCCACGTGCTTAGCCAAAGAAACCTGATCGCTGCGCACTTCCCAGGTGCTGCCATCACTGGCGGTGAGCTGGAATTCATTGGCGCTGTCGCCCTGGGACAGGCAACCGGTTATGGTCCTTACGTTGGACTTAGACCTCGAATTGCTCGGCGTATCTTGCGCGAACCCCAGCAGAGCAGCAAGACTTGCCACCAGCAGGCAAAACAGCAAACGTTTGATTTTCATTTAGTCATCCTCCAATTATCGTGGGCTCAATCCACCACTCTGCGTCCGCTGACCAATTGAATGATCAGAACGATCAGAGCGATTACCAGCAACAGGTGAATGAGGCTGCCGGCCACGTGAAAGCTGAAGCCCAGAAGCCACAGGATCAACAGAAGCACCAGGATGGTCCAAAGCATAGTTTCCCCCCAAGCATCAATTCTGATTCGTTCCCGCTCGCCCGGGTTGTGCTCCTCCCAAGAGCCTCTCTGGTCATACAACCGTATGTCTAGACTGCCCTGTTTTTGCACACTTTTGCGCTGTTGACTTCGCCCAAATGCCGCCTTAGAGTCAGGAACAATCCTAGGAGCCCTGACTGTGTCTCGTTCTCCCGCCGTGCTTTGTATTGACGACAACGTGCTCGGACTCGCCGTCCGTAAAGCCATGCTGGAGACCCGCGACTACACGGTTTTCACCGCAGAAAATGGCCCGGCGGGGCTTGAAATTGCCGCCCGCCAGCCCATTGACCTGGTGGTCCTGGACTACGAGATGCCGGAAATGGATGGCGGCCGGGTGGCGCAGCGGTTGCGGAAGGACTGCCCCAGCGTTCCTATTCTGCTGCTGACCGGTTACCCAGGACGAATCCCCAAATCGCTGCTCGCCGCCGTGGATGCCTTCGTGGTTAAGGGCAGCCCGCCCGATGTGTTCCTCAAGGAAGTGGAGCGCATCGCCCGCGCCGAAAGGGCCACTCGCGAGCAGGAATCAACCACTCCCGCCGCCCGCAGAAAACGCCCCAAGCAACCGCGTGCCGTGCCCGGGCGTTCCCGGCAATCGCTGCCCGGTTGCCGCCAAAAGCGCAAACGTTAATCTCTGGAATATCTGCGCGCCCCGGCCGGTGATCAGGCCGTGCGACTTACATCACCGGAAGCGCGCAAACCGCTTTCTCCCCGGACCACGGAAAGCCGCATGAAATCTGTGGCGCCGATAATCCTGAGAATGATGCCCACCGGTAATGGGAACTGCCGCCGGGCGGGGTCGCGGACGATAACCGGGCTCGCAAGCTGATACTGCAGGCCGCGCGTTTCCAGCCGGCAGCCGCCGGCTGCGAGCACGTTTTGCGCCCAATGGGCCTCGCGCCCATAGGTGAGCGCGATCAGGAAACCGTCGGCTGTCCGGAACACATTCACCGGCGTCCGGTAGAGGCGGCCGGACTTCCGCCCCACATGCGTAAGCATGCCGAACCCGGGCAGCCGGGTGGCGAATGGCCCGGTGATGCGGTTGGTCACTGCCTGGTTGAACGCCGCCACCCACCGCTTGCGAAACCTGATCAGAAGGATGGGAGCGAGCGCTACCGCCACCGCGATGACCAATACGGCGAACGCCATGGGAAAACATCCTACGCTTGCTGCTTCGCAGCACGCGCCCGCGAGCGGGCGGCGCGGCTAGGTCCCAAATCGTGCGGCGGCGCGGGCCTTGGCCTTGGCGGCCTCTTCTTCGCGGCTCTTGGGCGGGGCGTTGGTCTGTAAGGACTGCAGCAGCCGTTGCGCGAGCGCCGCAATCTCCTCCACCGCCGCCTCGAAAGCCACTTCGTTCGCCTTGGAAGGCTTGGTGAATCCGCAAATCTTGCGCACAAACTGCAGCGACGAGGCGCGGATTTCCTCGTCCGTCACCGGTGGATCAAAGTTGAACAGGGTTTTTATGTTCCTGCACATTCGCCAAACCTCAATGCAGCCTGAGGGTCCAGGCAGGCTTCAGGGCCGCCTCTATTTTACTAGCTGAGGCGTGCGTTTGAGGCCAGGATGGTTCTCGGCAATTGCCTTCGAGGAAGGGCTCACTTACCTCTTCACCGGCTGGAATTCCACGACTGCGTCCCGGGTGGGAGTGATTGCGACCAGGGCACTGACACGTGTTTGTTAAGTTCGTACTCGGAACCCCGGCCCAAGACAGGTAAAACTCCTAAACGCGAAAGGAACTTCTTCGGCCTGCAGCACGGAGTTGCGATCGGTTACCTGCAGGTAGGGTTGGGTGCGATTTCCAGAATCACGTGGTTGCCGGCAATGTTATCGAGTGTGATAGGAGGCAGTACCGCTCGGCAGGCTTCCTTGCGCCAACTATGGCAAGGTAATCTACTAGAATGAAACCACAGGGCGCGGTACCCAAGCGGTAAGGGAGAGGTCTGCAAAACCTTTATACGGCGGTTCGATTCCGCCCCGCGCCTCCAGTGCTTGCTTGCGTGGTTGAAGAACTGGAGGTCCTTCGCTGCGCTCAGGATTTCGGCAGGCGGCTCAGATGCCGCCTGAACGCCTCAACTTCGCTGCGCTCAGGATTTCGGCAGCAGGCTCCCGCTCGTCGCCGGAAGAACAGTCAAGCTGGCGGAGAGGGGGGGATTCGAACCCCCGATACAGGTTTTGGCCCGTATAACGGTTTAGCAAACCGCCGCCTTCAGCCACTCGGCCACCTCTCCGCGGGGTTTGTCCAGCAACAGTTTACCATTATCGCCATCGCCGGAACGCGTTTGCTGGCTAAGGCAGGGCGCTGCGGGCATGTTAAAAAAGAAGCATGGACTGGAAGAATGAAATCCTGGCGGCGGAGCAACGCATCCGCCCCCATGTGCGCGAGACGCCCCTGGAGCGCTCGCCTTATCTCAGCCAAAAAGGTGGGGCGGAGGTCTACCTCAAGTTGGAGCACCTGCAGCACACCGGTTCTTTCAAGCTGCGCGGCGCCACTAACAAGCTGCTGTCGCTTTCTTCGGAGCAGCTCAGCCGGGGTGTGATTGCCGCCTCCACCGGCAATCACGGCATGGCCGTGTCCTATGCCGCCAGCAAACTGGGCGCCCGCGCCACCATTTATATGAAGGAGGGCACACTGCCGGAGAAGGTC
>DATGGJ010000738.1:0-5436 GCA_035308585.1 Terriglobales bacterium | reverse complement strand
CAAAGATAATCGCATCTGGGCGCTGCGCTGGCGCTGACTGAATGATCTTGAGCAACTGCTGACTTTGAGTGATGGCATCGTTATCGGCATGAATAATCTGCACATCTACGTTCAGCCGGCGGGCGGCGTCCTGGGCGGAGTTGGCCTGCTCGATTTGATAATCGTTGTCGTTGGTCGGCAACGAAACGACTAGGTTCAGCTTCTTCACGAGCTCATTGCCCCTTGCCATCAATAATACCCCTTCCGGAGGGAAACGTTCCTGACGGTAGTAACCGAGGGGTGTTATGGCAGGCGCCGCGGATGACCGGCCAAGCAGCAGCGGTGCTAAAATGCGCGGTTCGCCGGAGGAGACATGTTGATGCTGCGCAAATGTTTGACGCTATTAGCGATTCTGCCACTGAGCGCCGCCCTGGCGTGGCCACAAGCCAAGCTCTCGGTGCACTGGGAAGAGTTGACAGCCCCCGATTTCATCCGCGGCATTCACCAGGCCCAGGGTACCTGTCTGCTGCCTTTTGGCATCCTCGAGAAACACGGTCCGCACTTGCCGCTGGGTAACGACCTGATCAATGCCCGCTACGTTGCCCTTCATGCCGCGGAGCAGGAATACGCGGTGGTGTTTCCGCAGTACTACTTCGGGCAGATTTTTGAAGCCAAGCACCAGCCCGGCACCATCGCCTACAGCCCTCAGATGCAGCTGGACCTGCTCCAGGAAACGACCGACGAGATGGCGCGCAACGGCTGTAGGAAAATCGTCATTGTGAACGGCCATGGGGGCAATGAGCACCTGCTGCCCTTCTTCGCCCAGTCACAGCTCTACAAACCGCACGATTACGTGGTTTACATATTCGCCCACGGCGAAGTGCCCCCCGGCGGACCCGCGAAGAAGACGACCGTGGACGAGCACGCCGGCGAGTCGGAAACCTCCGATACTCTGATCTCACGACCCGACCTGGTGCACATGGACCGGGCCGGGCAGCAGTCCGGCGCCGACCTCAACCGGCAGCACCTTCCACCCAACCTTTACACCGGCATCTGGTGGTACGCCAAATTCCCCAACCATTACGCCGGGGATGGTTCGGCGGCAACGAAAGCGCTGGGCGAATACCGAATGAACGCCCAAATCAACAACCTGGTGCAAGCCATTCGCGCGGTCAAAGCAGACAGCGTGAGCCTGCAGTTGCAAAACGAGTTCTACGAGAAGAGCACGCACCCGCTGGACACGCCGCAGTAGGGTTAGTCTGGCGTGCTCTATTTCGGCGGGTAGGGCACGGCCAGCGGTTCACCAGGCTTGGTGTCGAACGGCGGCATCTGGTTGTGAATATTGAGCGCCGCGACGCGCCAGACACGGGCCTTCCTCACCGCCACAAAAGTGTCAATTTCCCCGTGGGGCGGAATCCGCGTGCCGTCATCCAGAACAATGACGTCATTCCAGTAGGCCCGCGCCTGTACCAGCGCCACGTCTGAGGAAACAAAGCGGACGCGCTCAATCTTGTGATCTGGGCCGGGCTTGCCCTTATAGATGTTGGTGAAAGCCCAGGCCCACATCTGTTCGTTCTGGAGGGTGCTGGAGGTAGGAGTCCACTGTCCCAGGCGATTCACGATTTCAAAATCCGGCGTCTGCAAAGCCGACAAAGCCTTGGCATCAAGACTGCGATAGGCGGTGTTCCAGCGGGCGAGCAGATCGCGCACAGCGCGCTCCTGGCGATTGTTGTCCTGGCCAACTGCGACCACGCTGCATACACAGATGAGTGCTGCGGTAATCCACTTCCTGGCAGGCATTGAAAAGTCCCTCGTGCCCTGATGATAGGTACAGTCACGAATGTCTGCACGCCTTTTTGGGCTGTGTCGCTTCTTTTCGTTGCCCTGGCATTTGTTCTGACACCAGGGCATGAAGGCCGGCCAGCTAGCCGGGGCAGGTGGAGGGGGGCGCATCGCCGAGGGGGTTGAGTCCCATAACCTCAGCCGCCAGGCGCGAGCCCATCACAATTCCGTTCATCTCCGGAATCTGAAGGTCGGGCATGGGACGGGCGGAGAACAGCCGCCGGCAGGGCTTGGCCAGCCAGCGCGCCCAGCGCGCCGACCAGGCAACGCGGGCACTGTCGGTGGCGATGCCGGTATCGGCGTACATCTGGCGGTAGATTTTGGAGATAAGCACGAACGCCAACTGGCTGCGCCAGGTGTTCAGAAAGTGCGCCCGCTGCCAGATGGATTTAAGGCTGTAAAAATTGTCCCAAACTTCCTGCGTGTGCTCGCGCACCTCGTCCGCCGACATGACCGGGTGCGCCCAATACAGCTTAGGTCGAAACGCCGGCGGAATGAGCCAGCGGCGGGTAATGGGAACGCCGGCGATCTCCGGCGGATGCTCCCCAATGGTCTTTTCCCAGCGCTGGAAATCCACGGTGCCGGGAAACGGCGTCAACATCACAAATTGGGCAAAGGTGAGTTCGGCGCGCTGGGCGATCTCAGCGGTTGCCGTGAAGGTTTGCGGACGATCACTGGGCAGGCCAAAGATGAACGATCCCAGCACGTGCACCCCGTGGCGCCGGAAAGTCTGCAGGCGCTCCACCAGATTTTCCCCGGCAGAGTTGAAATCCTTGTAAACGTTTTTCAGGCCTTCCGGAGTAACAGACTCCACACCGACCAGAGCGCCCTTGATGCGCGCCGCGCGCATGGCTTCCAAAAAATCCGGATCCTCGGCGGCTTCCATGGTGATTTGTGTGAAGAAAATCATATCCGCCGGAAGCTGCGCCAGCCCCGCCATCAGTTGAAAGCGTTCCTCGCGCAAGGCGCGCAATTCCTGCAGCCGGGCGCTATGGCCTTGCTCGGCTGCCAGGCGGAGGTCGGTAAGGGTCACGGGATAGAAGTTGTCGTCGGCCAGGGCTATGAAACGAAAGCCCAGCCGCCTGAGTTGCACGATTTCCTCAATCACAGCGTCAGAGGAGCGTTGCCGTGGCCGCTGGCCATCCGTCCGCCAGACAGAACAGAAGGAACAATGCTTGGGGCAGCCGCGGACGGTCTGAACGGAGGCCCACATGTAGCGCTCGCGCGGGACCAGGTCCCAGCGTGCAGGCAGGAAGCTGCGGCCCTCGATGCGGCCACCGTGATAAAGAGCCAGGGGAGCGCCTTTGCGGCAGTCCGCCAGCACCAGGGGCCAAGCCAGGTCGCCATCGCCTGTCACTACGGCATGCGCCGCTCCCAGTTCAGCGGCTTCGTCGGGGTACAGAGTAGCGTGTATGCCGCCGAAAACCACGTACGCCCCACGCGCCCGAGCCTGCCGGCCGATCTCGTACCCGCGCAGCGCATTGGCAGTGTGAATGCCGATACCCACCACATCCCCGGCCTGCAACGTCTCAAAATCGATCTTTTCCAGGGTTTCGTCCACCAGCACCGGGTCGCCGAACTCTCTGGGAGTGGCTCCGGCCAGCACATATAGCCAGCGGGGGGTAATCACAGCCGTGCCGAAAGAAACGTCACTCGGATTAACTAGGTGGACCTTCATTTGCGGTTTGGCCCCTCTCAGATAGAGTCTGGGCAAGCACAGGATTTCCGGAACACACTTCCCGGAAAGAGGTTTGCTATTGAAATTGTCCCCACCGAGCCACCCGGGATTTGGGCGGCCCACTAACGAAACGAGGATATTGTACCTGCATGAGACTAAAGATGTTGTTGAATTGTTTATGGTGGTCCGAAAGGTACTCTGGTCAGGCCAGCCAGTTGCCTCCGACTAGCGCGGGATATGATTCTTCCCGCGAATCATACCAACTAACCTGACGCTTCTTTGCGCGCGCCCTTCGGTTAAATTATCGGAGGCCATGTGATAACCTTTTGGCAGCAAGCCGTCCGTTTTTTAGCGTGCTTCATGCAGGGGCGCCCCCCTCTTTCCCGCAAACTCCTTTTGGAGCAGAAATGACAACAACACAAATTTCGGTTCGCACTGACAACGCCACTTTTGAACGGGTTATGCAGCTGGCCACTGGGTTTGCGCTTTCCTCAGCCCTGTACGCCGCGACCAGGCTGGGCATTCCCGACCTGCTGGCTCAGGGCGCGAGGTCCAGCGCGGAACTGGCCGCCGCCACCGGCTCGAACGAAGACGCCCTCTATCGTGTGCTGCGGGCTTTGGCCGTGCCGGGCGTTTTCGCGGAAACCGCCGGCCGCCGTTTTACGCTCACTCCCCTCTCCGAAGCGCTGCGCAGTGATGCGCCGGGCAGCGCCCGAGAGGTAGTGCTATGGATGGGCAACCGCTTCCACTTTCATGTTTGGGCGGAATTGCCCTACTCCTTGCAAACCGGCAAGCCGGCGGTGGAGTACGTTTACGGCAAGCCGGCGTTTGAAGCCATCGAAGCCCTGCCCGACGTGGCCCACGACTTCAATAGCGGAATGACCTGCATGAGCCGGCAGCTGGCGCCGGCAGTCCTGGAAGTCTACGATTTCTCCGGCGTGGACACCCTCATGGATGTGGCCGGCGGCCACGGCTTCATCCTGTGCGAGATCCTCAGCCGCTACCCCAGCCTGAAGGGAATCCTTTTCGACGTGCCCAGCGTGGTGGACGATCCCAAGTGCGCGCAGTGCCTGCTGAACGTGAACCACCGCTGCCGCACCATCGCGGGCAACTTCTTCGAACACATTCCCGGCGGAGCTGACGCCTATTACATGCAGCACATCATTCACGACTGGGACGACGAGCCCGCGCTGAAGATTCTGGGCAACTGCCGCCAGGCGTTGCAGGGCCGAAAAAACGGCAAGCTGCTGGTGGTGGATTCGGTGATTCCGCAAACTCCAGAGCCGCATTTTGGCAAGCTGCTCGACTTGGAGATGCTGTTGATGCCGGGCGGGCGGGAACGCACGGAGCCAGAATTCCGGACGCTCTTTGCCAAGGCCGGATTCGAGATTACACGCATTGTGCCCACCAGCCGGCCCGACAGCATAATTGAAGCCCGGCTGCGGTAAAGGATTGATGTTGAATCAGGGCTGTGGCGCCTGCGGGCGGGATGAAGGCAAGCGGTCCGCCTGGCGGGAGTCCGCCTTGGTCGCCTCGGCCGCCTGCCGTACCAGCAGCGCCAGACGGGGAAACAGGAAGCTCCCGGCGGCATCGTCAATCACATTGACTTGGCAGGTATAGAAGCCCGGCTTCAAATCCTTCAGCGGAACTTCCACCTGGAAGGCGGCGGCGTGGCGGTCTGCCGTGTTGAGCTGTTGCGCGATTACAAGCGGCGTCTCGTACGCTTTTTCGCTGCCTTGAAAAAACGCGGCATTGGTCAGCAGCCGGATGCCAGAACTGCCGCTGGCACGCTGCTGAGGCCCGGGGCCTTGGCTGGCCAGCTCGCGCGCCGGCTCATATACCTCGTAATAGACGTAGAGCTGCTGATTGGAAGAGAAAACGTGGGTGACGCTGGGCACCAATTCCCAGCCGCCGCGCACCAGGGGATTGTCTTCGTG
>DATGGJ010000737.1:0-3285 GCA_035308585.1 Terriglobales bacterium | reverse complement strand
TCCTTCCTCATACGTTCGCTCCGTTATCTTAACGGACGAACGGGTTTCTCCATTTCCAGCTGAGGCACAGGACCCCTAACATCCGGACGACCCCTAACATAAGGTCGTCACCGCGCCTGCGAGTTACGGCGTTACGCCCCGCGTTTAAGACTCTTCACTGACCTTGGCCCGGGGATTTTTAATTTGTAAAGTATGCTAAAGCAGGTTTTCGCACAGCAGGTCGGCGTGAAGCGCTGAGCGGTGGGAGCCCTTTCTGCGCAACCACCAGCTCCCCAGGTTCGTGCCTTAGCCCAAGTCCGACACGGCACCCGGAGAAGAGACTTGAAAGTATCATTGATCGCGTTTTTCCTGCTTGGCTCGGCCTTCACCTTCGGCGCGCCCAAGCCAGCCCCGCGCCCCATCTGGATTACCGACGTGACCATCATCTCACCGGAAAATCTCGCCCACCTCCTCCGGGGCAGCGTGCTGATTGAGAACGGACGCATTGCGCGGGTTGAGAGAAAGGCGAGCGCCAAGCCACCGGCCGACGCAACCGTTGTCTCCGGCGAAGGAGGGTTTCTCATTCCCGGCCTCATAGACTCGCACGTCCATCTCGCGTCCGTTCCCGGGGTCCCGTTCGAGATGAACCTGAATCCGGACGCGGTCCACGCCGGGATGATCGCGGACTACTACAGGCAGCTCCCGCGCTCCTATTTGTACTTCGGCTACACCACGCTCATTGACCTGGCGGTCCTCAAACCGGAGATACTGGAGAACTTCCGCCGCGCTCCGCTTCACCCCGACCTCTATGACTGCGGCCCATCCCTGCCGGTGGCCAACGGCTATCCCATGTCGTTTGCGCCTCCGGCGGTGCGATTCCAACTCTTTCCTAATTTTCTCTACGACCCGGCGCAGTCCGCCAGCATTCCCGTCGAGTACAAGCCGCAGGATCACACCCCCGCGGCAGCCGTCGCCGCCGACAAGCGAGCCGGGGCCATTTGCGTCAAGACCTACTTCGAGCGCGGCTTCGGCAAGGACAGGAATCTGCCGGTCATCACGCCTGCCCTGGCGGCAGGAGTCCGTAAAGCCGCCACACAAGACGGTCTGGTGATGATGATGCATGCCAACTCTTTCGAAGCCCAGCAGTTCGCCGTTGACGCCGATGTGGACGTAATCGCGCACGGCATGTGGAATTGGGGGGCGCTCGACCGCCAGCCCGAACTTCCGCCGGAGATCAAGACCCTGCTCGACCGCATCGTGAAAAAGAGAATTGGATATCAGCCGACGATTCAGGTGATGGGAGGGCTGCGCGCCTACTTTGATCCCGAATACCTGAAGATGCCCGCGATTCCCCTGGTCATTCCCGCGGCACTGCTGGCCTGGTACAACTCACCCCAAGGCAAGTGGTTCAGAAAAGAAATTGACGAAGACAACACGCCGGACGCCGAGATGCGCCAGGGATTCGACCGCGGGCCCATCCGCCGCGTGGACCAGGTGGCCGGCTATCTCGCTGCCAGTAACGCCAATTTCCTCTTTGGCACCGACACGCCCTCTGCTCCTACCTATGGGAACCTGCCCGGACTGAACGGCTATCTGGAGATGCAGCAACTGCATGCAGCCGGCTTGTCGCTGGAGCAGATATTTAAAGCCGCAACCATCAACAACGCCCGCGAGTTTAAGCTCGAATCGCAGGTGGGAACCATTGAGCCCGGCAAACTTGCCAACCTGATCCTACTGCGGAAATCACCGCTGGCGAGCCTAGACGCCTATGACAGCATCGTGACCGTGTGGGTTCAGGGAGAGCAGATGTCACGCGAGAGCTTGACCGCCAAGTGAGCCATCGCTTACGGCATCTGCATGCGTGCTGAATTCTAAGTAGTTGGCGAGAGAGTTGGCGGCGTGCTGATTGCGGGCGGCAGCAAACCTGCCTCGCCGGCTGTGCTCCATTTGCCGTTCCAAGCCCCAGCCGCCTGTGCCACTGGCAGCCAGTTACCTCCAGCCCGCAACTCATGTAGTATTAGCTTCACCATCTGGACACCATGGATAACGAAGAAGCGATTGAGCGACCAGAAACACAGGCCAATGACTGGCTGAGCTCGGTAAGCGGAGACGTACACTTCTGGGTGCCCACCCTGGTGCTGATCGGGGGGCTGCTGCTTCTGCGATGGGTCAGCTAAGCTCACCCGCGGAGGCTTCCAGCGCCGCCCACCCGGCGTTGGTTGCGCCGGAACGGGTGCGCGCCCTGCAGCGGGTGGGCGTGCTGTGCGGGGTCGCCGCCGGCGCCTGGCTGGGCGCGGCCGAAGTTCCCACCAAGCTGGTCTCCACCGGGCTTTCTCCGGTTCTGATTTCCTTTGCCATGGTGGTGGGCGTGTTCCTGGGGCGCTGGAGCCTGCCCGCCATGGTGCGCGGCACCTCCGGCATCCGCGCCGATATCGTGGAAGCTCCCCACCTGGTCATCTGGGCGATCATCGCCGGCTGCCTGTGGTCGGTGGCCAATACCCTCACCATCTTTGCCATCCGCGACCTGGGACTGAGCGTTGCCTTTCCATTGTGGAACACGAACGGCCTGATCGGCATCCTCTGGGGGGTGCTCTTCTTCCGCGAACTGCACCAGGCCGGCTGGCGCCGCTGGGGCGCGGTGTGCGGGGGCGCCGTGGTCATCTTTCTCGGCGGCATGCTGCTGGCCCGCGCTTCCTCCAGCCAGATTGCCTCCCACGTGGCTCTGCGCGGCATAGCCGCCGCCCTGGGCGCGGGCGTGCTTTGGGGAACCATGTATATTCCCTACCGCAAGGCCTACCTCTCGGGCATGAACCCGCTGTCGTTCGTCTCCTTCTTCACCATCGGCGAGCTGGGCATGATGACCGCGCTGGCGGTGGCTTACATGGGGAGCTTCGGCAACCTGTA
Organism: Terriglobales bacterium; assembly: GCA_035308585.1. Lineage (GTDB taxonomy): Bacteria > Acidobacteriota > Terriglobia > Terriglobales > Acidobacteriaceae > JAICWP01. The sequence continues at coordinate 402 of DATGGJ010000737.1, read as the reverse complement.
CCGGCAGCTAACGGGCGCTCAAGACGTCCTCTTCTGGTTGCTGGCCGCGGGCTTCGTGTGGGTGATCGGCGATATTTTCCAGCAGTACGCGGTGAAGTACATCGGCGTCAGCCGCGGCATTCCCATCTCCAACTCCAACCAGCTCTGGGGATTGGTTTGGGGAGCGGTGGCGTTCGGTGAATTCCGCGGCTGGCAGCACGGCGCGGTGGCCGGCGCCATCTGGGGCTCGGTGCTGATGGCGCTGGGCCTGGCGGCGATTTCGTTTTCCGTAGCCGATAATTCCGAATACCTGAAGTGGGCGGAGGCGGCGGAGCGCGAGCACCGGCGCTACGGCATTGATATTGAATTTGTCCGCTCCGGCATGCAGGGCCGCTCCACCAACCCGCCGCAGCGGCGCACCTG